>JAJAYU010000203.1 GCA_026786125.1 Chamaesiphon sp. | reverse complement strand
CCCTTACCCAGGATTTGTTGCGCTGTCTGATTGGCATAGTAGGGTTGGCTCTTGGCATCGATGACAAATACACCTACTGGCATGGCTTCGAGAAATTGCGTCAGCCTGAGTTCATTTTCACGCAAGGCGACGTAAAGTTGGGCATTTTGGATCGAAATTGCTGCTTGAGCAGATAGGAGTTTGAGGATTTCTACTCGATCGGGCGTAAAGGCATCCGTCGTCAGATTATTCTCTAAATATAAGATCCCATTCAGGTTGCCTCGATCTAGTAAGGGGATGCACAGCACCGATTTGGCTTGGGTGGCGACAATATATGGATCGCGAATAAATTGTCCCGCATGGGCTGCATCATTGAGGACTAAACTTTCCTGGGTGCGGGCGACATAGTTGACGATCGAGACTGATAGGAGCGGAATCTGGCTGTCAACATCTACCGTATCGATCGGAATCGATTTCAGGATATTAATATCATCGGTATCAACTTTTCCTTCTGCTTCGATGACCCAATTATTATCTCGATCGAGGATCAGAAAACCCGATCTAGCACCAGCATTCTCGATCGCCACTTTCATTAATGTTTGCAGGAGATTTTCTAGCTTAATTTCGCCAGAAATTGCTTGAGATGATTTAAGGATAGTACTTAAATCGAGAACTTCTCCATCAGATCCCGTGCTGGATATAGTCGTGCTAAGTTTAGACTTACTTCGCTCAGTTATGGCTAATAAATACTGGGGATATTCCGCCTCTAACTGTTTGAGCTTGGCTTTTGCACCCCACAGACTATAGCAATGATGGGCATTTCTGAGATAAAGTTGACCGATTTCTGCTCTACCTAATACTAGATAGAATTCGGCTGCTCGCTCGTATGCTAAAGCTTCTTCATGAATATAGCTGTACTTTTTAGCACCTTGAATCGCGCTTTCGTAAAGCTCTGCGGCTTGCCAATCTCGTCCTAAAACGCTGGCTTGTTCTGCTGCGACTAGATCGTATTTATGTTGAAAATTTTCTGGGCAATTGTCTGCCCACATTTTCATGGTTTGTTGATTGGATAATACTTGGGCTAAAACTCGATCTAATCTAGTGAGTTCGGTAGGATCGATATCTCTCAAAAGTGCTAGGGAATGATAAAAGTTATGTTGGGCTGTGACTAGATAGGCAGCAGAACTTTCAACGGTCTGGGCGGCGGCGACCGCACTAGTTAACGCACGATCGTAGTGTTTAAAAAAGTAGTAAGAAATGGTTTTGGCTAAATAGGCACTAAATAGCAACCATTCAGCTCGCTCTTGAGTCCACTGCTCTAGAATTTGTGCTTCTTCTGGGTGAGAAGTTCCTACAATTAAACAATAATTATTTTCATATCCATTTATTAAATTAAATGAGATTTTATTACAGTTATTCATATAATTAACTGTATAAGATTGTTGAAGCTTATTTACTAGATCTAGATATTTTTGATAATCCCGGTCGACTTTTTGCAGTGGAGAACCTACAAATAAAGAAAATAAGCAATATGCAGAGGCATTATAAGAGGCATGTTCGATATCTCCACTATCGAGTCCAACTTGAATTGCTGTCTGCAATATTTCAATAATATTACTGTGGCGAATTGACTCTTGCCAGGGTCGGATAAATCCGGCACTGTAATGTAGAACTAGGGATTGAAATTCTTGGGGTTTAAATTTTTCTAACAATCTTAGTGATAGTTGACCGAACCGATAGCCAGCATCGAGATCGTTCGTGACTCCACACAGTAACTTACCGTAAAAAATATAGACACCAGCCGCTTGAGGTGGATTTCCATAGACAATACAGAGATTAACAGCGGTAATAGTTATCAAAAAATATAATAAAGGATTAGTAATAATTGCTGCTGCACTGACAATTAGTAATATATCGATCGCCACTAGTTTATGAGGGTCGGTCATATTTGGAAGCTCGGATAAACCCTCGATCGATTTATCAATTAAAAGCGATTTCAAAGATTGATATTCTCGATCGATCTGCTGTTTGCTAGTTTGTTGGTGCAAATCGATATCGAGTTCTTGTAAAATCTCTATCGCCAGATCTATTGCTGATTGGAGTTCGAGTCTAGCGATATCAGAACGAATTTTAATTTTATATACTTTGACTCGATCGAGTAGTGCTGTAGCTCGTTCTAGCACGATAACAGCCAGGATTTCAGCTCGATCGAATTGAGTATTGATATACAGCAGTTCGACGGTTTCTAAATGTAAATTTAGTGTTAATTCATGTTGACATTTCCAGCAATCGACTGACAATAGTTCTAACCCTAATTCTAAATATTTTAGAGCAGGTAGATAAGCCGCTGCTGATTTTGCTTTTTTTCCGGCTTGAAGATTTAATTTAGCTAGGTTATCTCTTTCTAATCGAGCGTTAATTAAGCTCGAACCTTCATTAAGTCGATCGACAACTTCAAAAATATTGTATTGTATTTCTTCTGCTTCGATCTTTGCCAGCAGTAGACGACCGATTTGTAGATGAACTTGAGCTTTTTCTCGATCTGGAATTAAAGAATAAGCAGCTTGTTGAACTCGATCATGTAAAAAGTTGTAAGAAATATCTGGTTGATACTCGCTGTTAGGTTCTAAATCGAAATTAGATAATGCTGATGAATCACACTGCTGTAGAATATTGACTAAATTTGCTGCAAGAGCGGGTTGAAGTTCTTCAGCAGTAACTAGTAGAGATTTATTATTAATGATCGCTAGAGTTTCTAGATTAAATTGGTTGCCAATACAGGCAGCTAATTTGAGTGCATTCTGAGCTTGCTCGTCTAATGTTTCAATTTTGCCAACCATCAACTCAACTACATTATCGGCGATCGATACGCTCTCGATCTGCTCGATATTCCATTGCCAATAACATTGACGATCGTTAGCTAGCGATTGAAATCGATCGAAGACTAATAATTTTTCTCGTTCTAAGGAATATAGCAGTTGAGTGAGGAAAAAAGGATTTCCTTCAGTCTTGCGAGTTAATAATTCAGCTAAAGGCTGAGAAAGTTCTGTCGAGCAATTTAACGTGTCAGCAACTAATAGATCGATCTGGCTGCTATCTAAAGGGTGAAGATCGATGCGATCGATCGGAACTTTTGCCGCATCTAGTTTCTCTGTAAAGTATACTAACGGGTGACTGATACTAACTTCATTATCTCGATACGCTCCGACGATTAATAAATGTCTTGTTTCGGAATCTGATATTAGTCGATCGATTAAATTTAGTGATGCTAGATCTGCCCATTGCAAATCGTCGAGAAAGATAACTAAAGGATGTTCCGATCTGCAAAAAACACCTAAAAATCTTTTAAACAGTAAATTAAATCTATTTTGGTTTTGAGTACTATCTAGCGGCTCTACTTGTAGCTGTTTGCCGATGATTTTTTCAAGGTTAGGAATTAGATCGATAATAATTTGAGCGTTCGTTCCCAAAGCTGCGAGGATTTTCTGTCTCCAGGTTTGGATCTCGATCTCCGGTGTGCTTAATAGTTGTTGGATTAAGTATTGAAAAGCTTGAGCGATGGCTGCATAAGGAACATCTCGGTTTAAGAGATCGAATTTACCACTAATAAATTGTCCATTTTTCTGGGCAATAGGTTTGCGAATTTCATTAACTAAAGCAGATTTGCCCACCCCTGAAAAACCAGAGATTAACATCATTCTAGTTGTTCCAGCACTGACTTTTTCAAAAGCAGTTAAAAGTTGGGCTATTTCTGCTGCTCTACCATACAGCTTGTGTGGGATCTGAAGCTTCTGGGCAATATCCTGACTTCCTAACGGAAATTGAGAGATTTGTCCGATCGTCTTTAATTGACGATCGCATGTTTCTAAATCGGCTGTAATTCCCCAAGCACTTTGATATCTATCTTCTGGTGCTTTAGCTAACAACTTTCCGATAATATTAGCGATAACTATCGGAATATTCGGAACGACTTCGCAAACTGGTACTGGTTGTTGTGCGATATGACAATGGACTAACTCCATTGGATCGGTAGTTGTAAAAGGTAGTCTATTTGTCAGTAATTCATAAAAAGTCACCCCAAGAGCATAAAAATCGCAACGATAATCAAGGGAGCGATTCATTCTCCCTGTTTGTTCGGGGGCAATATAAGCCAGAGTTCCTTCGATTCGATCGGAGGGAGAAATTGATAAAAATTCTTGGGATAAACGGGTAGAAATACCAAAATCGATGATTTTGAGTTGTCCGGTTTCGGGATTATAGACAATATTTGCAGGGTTAATATCTTTGTTGATGATGTTAGCTGTATGAATTGCTGCTAAACTCTCAGTTATCTTAATAGCGATCGATAGAAAGTCTGCTAATTTAAATTGCCCTTGAGATAGTAATGATTTTAAAGATCGAGCATCAAAATCTTCTAACAGCATGACTAAACTATTTTCATGCCGCTGCAATCCATAGGCTTTAATTACACCATCGACATTCAAAGAACGAGTTATTTCATACTCCTGCTGATAGCGGGCGAGTTCTGCTGGCGTAGGATAATTTTCTTTGAGGATCTTGAGAATAATCGAACGATTATCTGTGGTGAGGATCGCTCGATAAACTAAAGACTTAGCACTTTCATAAATTTTAGCTAAAATCTGATAGTCAGCATTAAGATCGTTCATTTTTCTATACCATAGAAACGAGCAGGGTTATCCCAAAGAATCTTTTGTACTGTTGCACTGGGTAGTCGATCCCGAAGGACTCGATCGATATCCAATACTCCTGGTGCATCTGCGTCGATCTGCCAATGAACGTGGGGATAATCAGAACCAAACAGCAAGTTATCGACACCAACATCTTCAATGATTCGATCGAGGTAAGGTTCTGAAGGCTCAAACGTAATAAAGCACTGACGACGGAAATATTCTGAAGGCTTCATCTTCACACGATCCTTAACTTCCCAGTAATGGCACTCGTACTCTTCATCCATCCGCCACAGCCAGTATGGTAGCCACCCACAGCCTGACTCCATAAATCCGACTTTGAGTTTGGGGTGACGTTCTAACACCCCACCTTCAATTAAGGCGAGCATCGCCATCATTTGTTCCATCGGATGAGAGCAAGTACGCAAGGCAAACCGAGTATTAAACCGTTCCGCTCCAGTACTGGGTATCCGGCTATGTGTACCTTCGTGAATACCGACGGCGATTCCCAACTCCTCGCACTCTTGCCAAAAAGGTTCATAAGCGGGGTCACTTAGCAATCTGCCCTTGACCGGATTCGGTCGCAAACATATGGCCGTCCAGCCAAATTTGGCGATGCGGCGCAGTTCCGGTACCATTTCTGCTGGATCGTGACGATTGACAACACCGATCCCTTGAAGTTGCTGTGGTGCATCGCTACAAAAATCTCTTAACCAGTTATTGTAAGCACGGGTAAAAGCTCCCGCGACTTGGGGATTCATGGTATCGATCGATTGAATTGCCAGTCCTAGCGTCGGATAAAGAAAGGAAACATCGATTCCCATTTTCTCCATGCTAGTAAGGTGAAGTCGATCGGTAAAGCCATTAAGCCGCGCCTGCGGATGAGCCGTCAGGATTTGCTTAGTCCAGTGGGCAATAACTTCAGGGGAAACTTTGGCATAAATTGGCTCGCCTTGAATTTTCATGTCGGATGACGGGGCAAAGCTTTTATATGCAGGTTCTAAGTATTCGCCCCACATATCCAGCGGCTCAAATACATGAGCGTCAGTATCAATAATTCGATGATTTTTGAGCATATCGGCAATTATCCAAGTTTAAAATTGATGATTTTGAAAGATCGGTTACATCCACATCGGAAATGGGTTGAGTTGATGTTCTGCTAATGGCTCCTGCAACCAGCCCATTTTTACCGGAACCTCATAGAGTCGCCTCGGACCCAATCGTCGCCACCAATGGCATAACCCTGGCACGATTACTTTGACAACATTCAAGCCGATATCGGCACGAGTCAGATCCAGTAGCAGCATTTCCATCCCGTTAGTTTCCACGATTTGCTGGCAGAGCTGGACATCCTCTAGCAGATCGTCACGTTGAAATTGTGGATAATCAGCACAGACTTTGGCTGCGACACTGCGATCTGGACTTAGGTAAGCTTGAGTTGCTAAGGTTGCCGTCTTCCACCATTGAATCGGCAGGGAATCTGAGGAAGCGGGATATTGAGTGCTACCATCTGCCTTGGTAACTAAAACGTAAGGAAGACCCTGGTTCATTTCGGTCAACGCTCTACCGATCGCAATTTTGGCATCAAAATGGGCACCAAAGCCCAAGATAATGTCTTCGATCGATCGATCGATTCTGCGACTAATCGCTACAAAGGTCGGAATATTTAGATCGCTGGTAATATCTAAAACCCACAGTTCTCGATTCAAGGTCTGATAATAGTTTGTTAAGGTGTGGAAATAGGGATCGGCGAAGCTATCTAAATCTACCTGCGGTCTAGTGAGGCGGTTATACCACCATAAAGCAACACAGTCTCGCTCAACTAATTCCATGAAACCTTGCAGAATGGCTTCTGTTAATGTATTGCCAGCCGCCCCACCATTAAGATCTGCCCAACAATCAGGATCGGGAAGATTTGGGTAGTTGAAGTAACAGTAAGCAGTCGGCAAATACTTAAACTGCTGATGAGTCAATGACCAAACGGGTGTCCAATCGATTTGCCGACCTTCATCAAAAGGTGCTGGAATGCGCTGGAACCAGCCAGAACACGATCGATTCCATTGGTGGCGGTTTTCGTATTGCTCTAGGCTAAATTGCATACAGGCATTGGGGTGAATGGCTCGATCGACCATTTGTTGATAACTACCCGTTCTCCGAATTTCATCTCCTTGAAATACGTGAGAATATCGCTCGATCGCTTCACAAAATCCACTAGCCTTAGCTTGCGAGTCCGTTCGCCCTTTACCCGCACTTCTGCCGCTAATATTTTGCCGTAAGGAATCAAGATCGTCAAATATAGTAGCGAAATGATGACTTGCTACATAGGTATGAATTAAGCCCTGGGGGTCTTGCTGGCTCTTCCTCAGCCCTCGAATAATGCCTGCGATCGGACTAATGTGGTGCTGATATTTTTGCAGGGTTTCTGCGGGAGTTATACACCGATGCCCGCCGTCGAGAGTAAATGTTTTTTTGCATTGTTCTAAAACGATCGGCTGAGGTTTACGATGGCGATCCCCGATCGATCCACAACTCTGACACTGAGGGCGTTTGACTAGGATGTGAGATTGGATTTCGACAGTCAGGGTATCATAAGTAACGATTCGTCCTGCCAGATCCAAATTTTCACCGCGCACGATCCACTTAAAGAGTTCGGTAGCTGCCATATTTAAGGCAATTTGGCGGGTAGTAGATAGAGATCCCAGTGGGGATACTGGGGTGGTGGCGCGATCGTGACTGGCAATAAACTGTTCGATCGGTCGGTTCTGTTGCAAACGTTGAGCTAGACATTGCCAGCAGCCTGTTTTTCCGGGCATAAACATCGGCCCGATCCAAACTATGGTTCCTAGTGGTTTAACTAGCATCCAGGGGCGCGACTGGGTTAAGGCTCGATCGTTTAAGGTTGCTAAACCATCAGTGAGATAGT
>JAJAYU010000202.1 GCA_026786125.1 Chamaesiphon sp. | reverse complement strand
GGATTTACATGCCGATGATTCCTGAAGCGGCGATCGCAATGCTGGCTTGTGCGAGAATTGGGGCGGTACATACCGTCGTCTTTGGTGGCTTTAGTGCGGATGCGTTGCGGGATAGACTATCGAATGGTAAAGCTAAAGCGGTAATTACTGCCGATGGCGGCTGGCGGAAAGATGCGATTGTACCATTAAAAATTCAAGTTGATAAAGCCTTAGAAAATGATGCCTGTCCGACTGTTCAAAGTGTTCTGGTAGTGCGGCGGACACAGCAAGAAATCCCGATGCTAGAGGGGCGAGATATCTGGTGGCATGAAATTCAACCCACCGTCTCCGCCGACTGTCCCGCTGTCGAAATGGATGCCGAGGATATGTTATTTGTCCTCTATACCTCTGGCAGTACAGGCAAACCGAAAGGCGTAGTTCACACCACAGGCGGCTACAATCTCTACAGCCACATCACCACCAAATGGATTTTCGATCTTAACGATACCGATGTTTATTGGTGTACCGCCGATGTCGGTTGGATTACTGGACATAGTTACATCGTCTATGGCCCATTATCCAACGGTGCAACTACCGTCATGTATGAAGGTGTCACCCGCCCATCCAAACCAGGCTGTACTTGGGACATGATCGAAAAATACGGCGTAACCATCTTCTACACCGCTCCCACCGCCATTCGTGTCTTCATGAAAATGGGTGAAGAATTGCCCAATGCTCGTAACCTCTCCTCCCTCCGCCTCCTGGGTACCGTCGGCGAACCGATCAATCCTGAAGCTTGGATGTGGTACCACCGCGTCATCGGCAAAGAAAAATGTCCGATCGTCGATACTTGGTGGCAAACTGAAACTGGGGGCATTATGATTACCGCCCTTCCTGGCGCAATTCCTACCAAACCAGGCTCCGCCACTCGTCCCTTCCCAGGCATCATCGCCGAAGTCGTCGATCTCGATGGCGATACTCTCCCCGCCAATAATGGTGGATATCTAACTATTAAACATCCTTGGCCAGGCATGATGCGAACCGTCTATGGTGACGACGAACGTTTCCGCAAAACCTACTGGGAACACATCGCCCCCAAAGATGGCAAATACATGTATTTTGCGGGGGATGGGGCGCGTCAGGATGCCGATGGATATTTCTGGATTATGGGACGCACCGATGACGTGCTAAATGTCTCTGGGCACCGTCTGGGCACAATGGAACTCGAATCTGCTCTCGTTTCTCACCCCGCTGTTGCCGAAGCCGCAGTTGTCGGTAAACCTGATGAAATTAAAGGTGAAGAAATAGTCGCCTTTGTAACTTTAAACAGCAATTTTGTTGGCGATCCAAGTCTAATTAAAGAGCTACAAAAACACGTTGGTATCGAAATTGGGGCGATCGCTCGTCCTGGTGAAATCCGCTTTACCGATGCCTTACCCAAGACTCGATCGGGTAAGATTATGCGGCGGCTATTGCGCGATTTAGCCGCAGGGAAAGAGGTTTCTGGTGATACTTCGACGCTAGAAGATCGCAGTGTCTTGGATAAGTTGAGAGAAAGTGATTAAATAACTTTGGTGACGATGCACGATCGATAATTTTCCTTGTCTACGTGCGTCGCCCTTAGCGAGAATATTCAAGTTAGATGTTTTAGAATAATAAATATCCATAATTACCGATCGACGATGACTGATCAAGAATTACAACAATTAGTAGCTTCTAATGCGAGGACTATCCAAGCCATGTTGGAGCAGCAAGAAACCAGCAGATTGCGACATGAAGAACAAATTGATGAAATTAGACAAGCAATGTTGCGATTGTCTAGAGTTGAGGAAGGGTTGATTAACATGGTGGTAGCGATCGATGAAGATCGTCCAACGATTTTGAGAAGATTAACCTCAATTGAGAATAAAGTCGATCGGATATTAGAGAAAGAAAGTGGCGCATAACACAATCTATCTGACAAATATTTGCGCCCAGCTACTTACTTAACAATTGCTGTCTATTAAACAAGTTATTAGGCTGTATCGGGTTCTTCTGGGTTTTCACCGATCGACTGTTGTGACGAGTGGCGAACATGAAGAATACGAACTGTCTGTACTTCTCCGATCTCTAAAATAGTAAACAGAATCCGATATGAAGTGTGCCCTCTGCCATAGAGCAATTGTCGAATTTCCTGACTAAAATACTTATTCTCTCTTGCAAGAGAACACCGAGTCGGCATTACAGATAGAGAACCAATTGCTTCCAGCAATCCACCATGCCACTGGTTTGCCGTAACTGGAGACGTAAGCTGAGATAAATTTAAAAATGCTCCAACTGCTTCAGCTTCGGCGACGCTGGAGATTTCAATCCGATATTTCATACAGACAGATTATACTTTTGACGCTGTTCATCAACATATTCATCAAAGGATCGAAAATTCCCTGCCGAGAAATCTTCCAATCCTTGCTGAATTCCTTTTACAGCCTCCGCATCATTTTGTGCTTCTTCTTCCAAGATACTTGCCAAAAGTTCAGATGCAACAGTATTGATATCTCGACCTTGGTGAATAGCCTTCTCTCTTAGCTGTTCTTCTAATTCTGGACTTAGGTTGATAACGAGCGTCATAGACTTAGTTCCTACAGCATTTAATCCACTAACATTATTTTAACAGAAGCAGCTAGATTGGTCGATCGATCCAAATCGCCATTATCCCTACCCCACTTGCACCGAGATAATCATCGCCATGACTATCGCCAATGTGCCACGCATTGGCTGGATTGCATTGATATTTATTCAGTGCAGTAGTGAAAATTTCTGGTTGGGGTTTTGCTGCACCAACTTCAGTAGAGATAGTCACCGTCGAAAAATATTGCGCTAGATCTAGTACTTTCAGTACGGTATGCAAGCGCGAATCAAAGTTTGATAATACGCCTAAGGGGATTCCAGCTTGTTGCCACTGCGTAAGTGCCACAAAAACATCAGGATAAATTTCCCAAGCGGCTGAAGTTGTGAAATATTGATATAACCGATCGAAGAAAGCATCGAAATCACTAAACTGTTCCCACACCCCAGCCGCAGTGAATGTCTGTTGATTGATCGCCTTCCACCACTGATATTCTAACTGGGGGATATCGTCGATCGAGACATCAGGAAAAACACAGGGTGGTGAAGTTTTGAATGCGGCGTAGAAATGTCGATCTACTATTTCTGGGGCACAAATCACCCCATATTTACTCGCCAGCTCACTATATATCTGCCCTACACTGCCGCGCACCCCAAATAAGGTGCCCACAGCATCCAAGAAGATCACTTGGGGTTGGAGGAGCGAATTGGGGATTTCTAGTAATGTGGTAATTCGATCGAGCATGGTGAATTCAAACAAATATCTATCTACATCAACCGTTCTAGCCGCTTTCGCATTGCTTCGAGATCGATGCTATCATCTGATTCTGGTGCAGCTTGTTTGCGCTGATCCGGCTGCCAATCTGTTTCTTCGATACTTAAGCTGGGCGGCGTTACCAACATTTCTGAAGTTACCAGGATAAAGTCATAATCAGAGTCCTGACAAAATTCTTCGATCTCCTCAGGATCGATGCCCTCTACCGTCGGCTTGGGAAAATCTTCCGCCTCCAATTGATCGGCATAACGCACTGCGTCATCCTCTTGTTCAAACATGAGGATCACATTTCGATCGCCAACTTGAGTTGAATAAATCCCCTCGTTATCAGTTCGCGCATTAAATAATAAGACAAAAACGCTCATGGAATTTGTGGTTTGTTATTTGTTACTTAGTTGATGCGTATTCAGTAACTAGTCACTAAATAGCTCTCCCATAATAAGCTGGAATCGGGTGTTGCAGATCGCTTTGATTATTTAACCATGCCCAGAGCTGATCGCCGATCGAGAAATGCCACCATTCACCTGGATGTCGAATGAATCCAGCATGGGTCATAATTCGATCGAGTAGTTGGCGATGATGGTGCGCTTGTTGCGCTAGTGAATCCTGGGAATTAGCAAAATATTCAGGAAGCGATCGATCCGACATTTCATCGATGGGCGAACCCATATTTACTATTTTACCAAGCTCATCAACCAGAGTAATATCGATCGCGGCACCTGTGCTATGGGGTGGCGGTGTCTCCAGATCGAAACTCGGAATCGCCCAAATCTGATACACATCTGCCATGATTACATTTGTCTCTATATCTGACAGTTTAGCCAAATCTAAGTTTCGTTGAGCGACTGTCTGCTCAAATGTATAATTGACCATGTACTCCTGCACCTCAACCGGACGGTAAGCATCAAAAATCTGGATTCGCCAGTCTGGATGTAATACCTGCAATCGCTCCTGTGCCTGAATTAGTCGATCGAGTACGCCCTGCCGGAGATAATAAGGGGACTTACCTTCATAATCTGCACCGCACTTGATGTATGGATGGGGTGTCTCAACAGCAAATAACCGCAAGGGAATTGCCACTAGTGGTTCGCCACATTCTTGGATCGGGACTTGGCGGTAAGGCTTCATCATTAGACTTTAGGGTTTAGGCTTTAAGTTTTCGGGGACTGGATCGTAGCCGCCAGGATGGAAGGGATGACAGCGGCAAATCCGCTTGGTGGCTAGATAACTCCCTTTAATTGTACCAAATCTGTCGATCGCGTCGATCGCATATTGGGAGCAACTTGGTGTAAATCGGCAACTGGGGGGAAATAATGGCGAGATAAATCTTTTGTAGATCTCAATCGATCGGATTAAACTTTTTTTCATAATGTTACAGGACTCACCTCTATTCACATGCAGGCATTTTTCACCGATTCTAATCTCTGGCTCCGAATCGCTACAGTTCCAGTATATGTTGGCGCGATCGTCCTCATCGCTGAATTACTTCATCGCTACACCGATACCAAGCCTGAGTATGTCCGAAAAGTAGTCCATATTGGTACTGGTAATGTGAGTCTCCTCGCATGGTTACTGGAATTACCTGCATGGGTGGGAATTATTAGTGGATTTTTGGCAGGGATAATTATGTTAGTTTCTTATTACTTACCAATTTTACCAGGTGTAAATAGTGTCGATCGCAAAAGCTTAGGTACGTTTTTTTATGCGGTTAGTATTGGGATCTCGGTGGCGATATTCTGGAATCTAAATCTACCGCACTATGGGGTGATTGGGATTCTGATTATGGCTTGGGGGGATGGATTGGCAGCAATTATCGGTCAAAATTTTGGCAAGCATCCCTATACTATTTTCGGCAATACCAAAAGCTGGGAAGGAACTTCGACGATGTTTGTGGTGAGTTATGGGATTGTTTCGATCGTTTTATTTAGTGTTCAGGGCAATATCTGGCAAACTTGGGCAGTTGGTATTCCGGTGGCAATTGCGGCTACAGCGGTGGAATCGATCGCTCAATGGGGATTGGATAATCTCTCTGTACCTTTACTTAGCGCAGGTTTAGCCTGTGCGCTCAATCAACTAGCGATCTCAAGCTAGATGCGTTAATTAGTTGATAGTTGATAGTTGATAATTGATAGCTAGGTTATTAGGAGGGGTCTAAATCCCCCTTATTTTCGTTAATTGAAGGTTGAAAGTGTTATTTGTAGCCTGCGGCTTGTAAAGAGAAAAGATGAGCATATCTACCATCAGCAGCGATTAATTGTTCATGACTACCCTGTTCGATAATTTTACCGCTTGCCATCACGATAATTTTATCAGCCATTCTGACAGTCGAAAATCGATGAGAAATTAATACTACCATTTGATCTTGAGTCAGCGATCGAAAGTGATTGAAGATATTCATTTCGGCTTCAGCATCCATCGCTGCTGTTGGTTCATCAAGGATCAGGATATCGGCATCCGATCGCATAAAAGCCCGCGCCAGTGCGATTTTTTGCCATTGCCCACCAGATAGTTCTTGTCCGCCTTTAAACCACTTTCCTAGCTGGGTATCAAATTTTGCGGGTAGTGTATCGATAAAGGGCGAAGCCATCCCTTTATCAGCGGCTATTTCCCATTCCTTGCGATCGTCTAAATGCGCGACATCACCGACTCCGACATTTTCACCCACTGTAAATTGATACTGAACAAAGTTTTGAAAGATTACGCCAATTCTGCGTCTGAGTACATCCACATCCCAGTCGCGGAGATCGACTCCATCAAGGAAAATCTTACCGCTGGTGGGTGTATAAAGATTCGTTAGCAGCTTAATTAGGGTCGTTTTGCCAGAGCCATTTTCGCCAACAATCGCTAGTTTCTCGCCTAGTGGTAAATGCAGTGAGATATTGTTTAATACTGGTTGATCACTGCCTGGATAGCTAAAGGAAACGTTCTCAAACCTAATCCCATCCTTGATTGCACTGTGAGTTATTCGCCCCTGAGACTGGGGCATGGGTTGTTCGAGAAATTCGTACAGATTGGCGAGATAAAGATTATCTTCATACATACCGCCGATCGATGTCAATGCTGATGCAAAGGTAGATTGTCCCTGCCGAAACACCATCAGATACATCGTCATTTCTCCCAAGGAAATCACCCCGACGATCGTTTCGATCACGATCCAAGCATAAGCACCATAGAAGGCGAGCGTACTCAGCAATCCAAGTAAATAGCCCCACACACCTTTTTGAACCGTCAGATTCCGATCGTCTTTGTAGAGACGATTGAAGATATCACGGTAACGCTGTAGGAGGATGTTTCCAAGTTGATAAAGCTGGACTTCCTTGGCGTAATCTTCCCTAGCTAGTAGCGTCTCTAGATAATGCTGTTGGCGAGTTTCGGGCGATCGCCACCGAAATAATCTAAAAGCATGTTCGGAGAATCGAGTTTCGGCAATAAAGGAGGGAATCGCCGCAACAACTAGTACCAATACCGCCCAGCCAGAGAATCGCCAGAGTAAGCCACTAAAGGTAACTAAGGTAAGCGCAGACTGAAATAGCCCAAAAGTCCGCGTAATCAGCGACAGGGGGCGACTAGAAGCTTGAGATCTAGCCTGACTCATCTTGTCATAAAATTCCGAGTCCTCAAAGTGCGTCAAATCTAAGGTGAGGGCTTTTTCGAGAATTAGTTCGTTGACTCGTTGGGCGAGTAGTACTCGTAGCAATGATTGGCATACCACCACGCCCTTTTGAGCAGCGGCTAATAAGACGATCGCGATCGCTTCCAAACAGACATAGTTGAGTGCAGTCTGGCGATAATCCAACAGAGCGGCTACATTCGGCATCTGAGATCGACTCTGATTTGCCAGTACGACGCTATCAACGATGAATTTACCGATAATGGCGATCGCACTTGGTAATAAGCCACTAACTAGAGCCAAGATTGCCAGAGATACAGTCAAGCTGCGGCTAGTCGTCCACACCAAGCCCAAGGCTTTGCCACTATAGCGAAATACTGATAAAGACTGGCGAATGTTTTTGCCTATTTGTCTCAACTTCCACCCGTTACTGTTGTTCTTTTTGGTCATTTTAATTGGCAAAGCCTGTCTGGAAGGGAATCAATAGAAGCAAGATTATAGATTTGTAGGTTGGGTTGAAGAATGTTGGCGGAGCCTCTCCTTCAGGAGACAACCCAACATCCCTAGCGCGTTGGGTTTCATTCTTCAACCCAACCTACGTCTAATCTTTTACTTGATAGAGTTTATTATGGCTAATCTTCTACATTTTGAGCGTAAGTAACTCTCAGCAAATATGATCTGTTCTCAGAATCGATCAATTGAAACTACATAGATGATTTGATCGTAGAGACTAGATTAATTCACGACAATCGAGTCTACACAGGATTTAGAACTACTTATCAATCGTACAGCGATCACTGAGAAGCATGTAGAGATATATGACAATTTGAGGGGATCACTAATAAATGTTGCGGAAGCTTGATTTTTAGAATAGAGTGTGTAGCAAGAAGAAAGTCTTCCCGTTAACTGTTCATATTTACCTGAGGTGCCACATGCTCTGTCACTTCCATCGCCCTACATTCTGAACAATCACTAGACTCATAAGTTCTGACATTCAAATATCGAACACTTGACTGTGAATTATATCCCCGATTTCTCACTGTATATCCAGGCGATCTAGATTCCATGTCCGCATGGATGGATAGATCGATCCAACGATGCAGCGAAACATTACCTTTTGGAGGTTTTGAAAATGAAGCTACAAGGAAAAACAGCCCTCGTCACGGGTGCATCCCGTGGTATCGGCAAAGCAATTGCCTTTGAACTAGCCAAAAATGGTGTGAAACGCCTGCTGATCCTCGCTCGAAACAAGCAACGATTGGCAGAAATGGCGATCGATCTGCAATTACTAGGAGTAGAAGTGATTCCCCTAGTAGTAGATTTGACCGATCGGGTGCAGATTGATGTGGTAATTTCCAAGGCTTGGCGAGATTATGGTCAGATTCATCTGCTCGTCAACTGTGCCGGAGTTGCTCATCAAACGCCCTTCCTCCAGTCTAAGTTACCACAGGTACAAGAGGAGATCGCGATCAACCTGATCGGGATGTATACTGTTACGCGACTAATTGCCCGCCGGATGGTATCCCAACGGGAAGGGACGATTGTAAATGTTGCTAGTTTGATGGGTAAAGTAGCCGCTCCTACTATGTCTACCTACTCAGCGACTAAGTTTGCCATTTTGGGCTTTACCCAAGCTTTACGGGGCGAATTGGCGAGCCACAATGTTAAGGTAATTTCCCTATTGCCGACCCTGACTGATACGGATATGGTACGGGATATGTCCCTATTTCGGTGGATGGTACCGATGTCACCCCAGGTAGTCGCCCAAGCTCTAATTCGGGGGATCGATCGAGATCAGCCTGAAATTATCATCGGTTGGCAGAGCCACTTGGCGGTATGGGGTAGCTATCTGGTACCTCGGCTGGTTGAATGGGTGATCCAACTTGCATCACCACTGACAGATTCCAACCAATCTTGGCGGCGAATTGGAGTCCGAGGCTAGAGATTCTCAAACCAAAACAAGCAGCCAAAATATAATAGACAGCGATCAAACTTACTCGATCGCTGTCTATTTTTAATCTAAAATGGTTGTTATTAAAATTATCTAAAACTAGACGCGAACTCTCTGCAGAGCTTGTAATTGAATGAATAAAGTCTCAACTTCGGCTTGAAGTTCGAGGAACTTTGCTTGTTTATCAACTGGGTATAGAGCTTTAGTTAATTTAGCAACTTGCTGTCTGTGCTCTGATGTCGCAGATACCGAACAGTTGCTGGTGTTAGATTCTGGAGCTTCGAGAGTTAATAGGCTGGGAGACATAGCTTTGACTAGTTATTTATACTTACTCACACCAACGGCAATTGTAGCTCGAATTTCACTGTTCCGCGTCGATCGGTTGTGGAGATTTCCGAACTGATTATCGATTTGCAGGTGAAGTTACTGTCTGTGACGCGGCGATCTGGGGATTGTTCCGATCGCACCTGTCCCCGTCTCGTGCTAGATTAGACTAGCTTAGGGTCGGGAAAGTTTGGTAAAAATCCAAGGCTGTGCCGCAACTGTGATGAGGCGAAAGCTTCGAGTCAGAATACCGAATCTGAGTGTATTAAGTAATTTGGTACCCTAAAATTCACTATTCCTGGCGTTGCATTGGGAAGGAGTTAGATTCAGTGATTGCCGAACATGCGATCTGTCCAGATATTTACCATCCTGC
>JAJAYU010000201.1 GCA_026786125.1 Chamaesiphon sp. | reverse complement strand
TTCCGGTGGAACGTCTCTACCAAGATAGATATCATTAATATCGATAAGATTGATCGTGACAGAACCTAAACAACTACCAGAAATTCTGACTGCTTCGCGGTTCTACTTATCATTGAGTTTAGATGGTACGGCGAGTGCTGATTGCTATTTTTTGGAATGTCGCGGATTTCAGCAAACACAAGCACCGATCGAAATCTGTGAAGTCACAAAAGTCGGCGGGGGAAGCGGACAACAGATAGTCAGCACCAAACTACCGGGGAATGTAAAAAGTGGTAATATTACCCTCCGACATGGCATGACTAGTTCGCTGGATCTCTGGAAATGGTTTAAATCGATCCAAGCTGGTCAATGGGGGAAACAACGCAAACTGATATCTCTATCGATTTATAATCAAGCAAGTCAGGAAATGGCAAGATTTGAATTAACTAACGCTTGGCCAAGTAGTTATAAACTAACTGATGTCAATGCTCGAAGTACAGAAATTGAAATCGAAGAATTAGAAGTTGCTTTCGAGCAATTTGAACGGAAGAAGTAATAAAAAAATATGATGTTTCCGGTTGAGTTTGAGTTTACCCTCCCCAAAGGATATTTAGATGCCGATGGCAATTTACATCGGGAGGGGATCATGCGGCTATCGACTGCAATCGATGAAATCGCCCCCCTGCGAGACCCACGCGTTAAATCTAATTCAGCTTACGCTACAATTATGATTATTTCGCGAGTAATTATTCGACTGGGTGGATTAGATGAAATCACCCCAGCAATCGTCGAAAACTTTTTTGCTCAAGATTTAAATTATTTACAAAACTTTTACCGCAAAATCAATGGGATGGAAGCAGATTTGGTACCAGCAGAGGAGACTAAATCTGCCCCCAAAAGATCGACTCGTAGCACCAAAAAAGACTTAGTTAAATAGGAAACCATGCGCCAATCGGATTACCTCGATACTGAATTTGAGTTTATTTTGCCCAGAGGATCGATTGATCGAGATAATCTAGTACATCGTGAGGGGGTGATGCGGTTGGCTACAGCGAAAGATGAGATTCTAGTGCAACAAAATCGCAAAGTTCAGGAAAATTCGGCTTATGGTGTGTTAGTGATGTTGTCGCGGACGATCGTCCGATTGGGTAGTTTGAACTATGTGAGTCCTGAACTACTTGAAAACTTAATACTTTTGGACATATCTTATCTGCGAGAATATTACAATCGGATCAATCAACAAAGGAATGTCCATATCCCCGCGCAGTGTCCCCAGTGCAGCACTCAGTTTGCAGTGGAACTAGAATTGGCGGGGGAGTCATAAGCTACCCTTCTAACCAGTTATATGAAGAGGTAGCTTTCATTGCTTATCATTTTCACTGGATGCGAGATGATATTTTAAATTTAGAACATGCCGATCGTCAGCGGTGGGTAGCCGAAATTAATAAGATCAATCAAAAGTTATGAAAATTAAAGTTTGTAGAGCAGAAACTCTAACTGAATTAACCGAATTCGATTTGGCAGCAAAGATTCGTAATCGCGGCGAATGCATAGTCGGCAGATCTCCAGAGGTAGGTTTGGTATTAGATAGTGAAGATGTCAGTCGGCAACATGGTAAATTCTTTCTTCAGGATGGACATTACTACTTTAGCGATCTAGGCAGCAGTAATGGTTCGGTGATTAACGATCGCGTCGTTGATCGAAATCAACCATGTATTTTGAAAAATGGCGATGCAATCCACATTGGTGATTTTGTGCTACTCATGGAAGAACAGCCGCAGGAAGTAGCCCAAACGGTATTCAAGGTGATCGATCCTTGGATGTTTAAGCCTAAACCAGCAGAACTTGAAGTACCTACTTCCGGCGCAGAAGTGCTGCTTTCGAGCGAGGCTCCTGATGCTGTTATGTCTAATCTCGAAGTGGTAAATACTGAATCATCCACATTACATGATGGTGTAATCGAAGAAGTTTTATTGTTAGAAGTACCCAGCTTCAATCCTTCAACAGATACAATTATCCAAGTCGGAGTTACAGATGCGGCAACTGCTGATGTAAATGTTGTTCCTGCGGCTGAAAGTGAATACTTTGCAACAATAGCAGCAGTAATTCCACCTATCGATGAATTCACACTAGCCGATTCAATCGCAGCACCACTAACCGAGGGCGAACCAGATCTGCCAATTGGATTAGTCGCTAATCCAACTGAAACTTCAGGCGGTTTAGCTGCGGTTGAACCAATCGATGAATTTGCTGAGGAAGGCGAACAGATCTCACTGTTCGATCCCGTCGATCAACCATCACAGAGCGAACCAGATCTGCCAATTGGATTAGTTGCTAATCCAACTGAAACTCCAGCGGTTTTATCTATAGTTGACATGAGTGATGAGGATGAAGCAATCTCTTTGGTAGATTCAGTCGAACCAATACCCACAATTGAAACCGATCTACCAGTTGAACTGATCTCCGATGCTAGTACGTTTTCACCAGAAGCGATCGCTGAAATTGAATCGTTCGAGGCGGATAAGGATGAAGAAATCTCTTTGGTAGATTCAGCCGAACCAACACCCGCAATTGAAACCGATCTATCAGTTGAACCGATCTCCGATGTTAGAGAACCACTATTAGCAGTTAATCATGAAGAAATCTCACTGTTAGAGTCAGAAGAGCCGACAGTGGAGGGAGAACCAGTGCCGTCGATAGCAGTGGGAGCGGATGGAAGTGAAGCCACAGATCGAGTTTCAGACACAGTTGAGCCGATCGAGCAATTGCTCGATCCAGACGAAGAAATCTCGCTCTTTGAGCCAGAAGAACCTATGCCAACTATCAGCAATATCGAACAAATAGCTGTCGCTAGTACTGTCGGTGGAGCAGCTTATTTAAGCACAAAAATAGAGGAACTTATGCCATCAAATGAAATATCTAGCCTAACTGAATCAGCTAATTCGTTGGCGGAGCCGCTCGAACCGAGCATCACGACCAGTTTATTGAATGACAAACAGGTAGTGGCGATCGCGCACGATACAATGATGCCAGACTTGATTGATTTTATCGAACTGCATAAAAATTTCTTCGCCAAATGTTTGCTTGTTTCTTGGTCAGCAGATAGTCAAGAATTGCAGCAACAAACGGGGCTTAGTCTCAGTCAAGAACTGCCATCTGGTGCCGCTGGGGGATATCAAAAAATTGCCGCGTCGGTTAATTCAGGTGACGTAGCTGCGGTGATTTTCTTGCGAGATTTCTTGCAGCCTCAATCGGGGCAGGCGAATGAAGAAGCGTTATTGAGGTTGTGTAATATCAATCAAATTTTGTTAGCAACTAATGTTGCTACCGCCGCCGCGATCGTTTCTCACCTGTCTTAAATTGATGGGAGTGGATTGTGAGTTCCCTGTAATCAGGGAACTGCAATCGAACACGACGAGTCTTGATATTTAGCTATTCATCCTCATCAAACTTTTATGCTGAAGAGATTAAAATCGATCGCGAGCATCTGCTCTCTGCCAATCTTTTGTGCCGGTATTACTCTGAGCTTAGTTAGCGTATTTTCAGTAGCACCGAGCCAAGCCGCTCCAGCTAAAGCAGATATGACAACATTTGCTTGCGTCAAACAAGGTGAAGACTATGCGACTGTAGCCAAAAGAGCTAATCGGACAACGCCACCAATCATTATTTGGAAGGATAAAACTTTTGGCAAATATACACCGCAAAAACGGTGTGATATCGTCAGTAAACGGTTGACTCAAGCGGTTGGCAAACAAAGTGGTAGGTTGAAAACACTCAAACTAACTCATGGCTCTGTCGGTTCTAGCTCGGTAATTTGTTTTATCAATCACCCAGATGCCAAATGTGATAGTAAAAATATTTTATTTACGCTCAAACCAGAAGATAAAGGTCAAGAAGCAGCCATCATCGAGCAATTAGTGAGTCTGAAAGTGACACAACAACCCTTAGTGCGTGGCGTAGAAAATGGAGAAAAGCGAGCGATTGCCAAACTTGGGTGTAAATTAGATGAATATTTCTACCCAGGTACAGAGCAAGACCAAACTTGTGTAGACGAATCTGAACCCGTTAAAGCCGGAGATTCGAGTAGTCCTACTCCCGTTACTCCAATTAATAAGTAAAATATTTTAACTTCAGAAGGAAAGGCAATCGCCTCTCCTTCTGAGCTTCCTAGCATGACAGGTTAATGTGGTATAAAAACAAACTCATCTTACTGGCAGGATCGATCGGTATCGTGGCTATTGGCATCGGGCTGAAGACGCTCGTTATGTCAGTACAGCCAGCAGTTATCGGTCAACAAACTCACAATGGCGAACCCCACCTAATCGATCAAATTCCCGCTGCTAGTGGTGCAGAAAACCACCCCTTTGTCGAACAAATTGCCAACCAAGTCACAGTCAGAATTTTAACTAAATCGGCACATGGTTCTGGTGTCATTGTCGCCCACAAAGGTCGAACTTATACTGTTTTGACATGTCAGCATGTGGCCGCTGAAAGTAAAAAAGGTGATTATCAAGTATTAGTTGTCGATGGGAAAACTTATCCAGGCCGATTGAAATCGTTCAAAAATTCGCAGAAGTTAGACTTGGCTCTAATTGAGTTTGAAAGTCCCAGAGATTATCGCCCGGTGGCAATCGGGAACTTAACTAAGTCGGTTCCCGGTGCGAAAGTCTACGCGGCAGGATTTCCCAATTATCACGCGATCGGCCGAGACAATCTGGAAAATACACAGAAATTAGGTCGAAAAGTTTTTAAGTTTACAGTCGGTACAGTCGGATTGATCCTATCACAGCCCGCACTGCCAGACGGCTATAGTTTAGGTTATACCAATGACGTAGAATTAGGCATGAGTGGTGGCCCAGTCTTAAACGATCGGGGTGAATTACTAGGGATTAACGGTCGATCGAAATATCCGATTCAGGGCATCGATGCCTTTACCTTTGCTGATGGGACGAAACCGTCGGTAGAAAATTTCGAGAAAATGGAGCCATTGAGTTGGGCTGTGCCGATTTATAAGAGTTTGTGGTGACTTAAAAGATAATATGCAAGCGGGGGACTGTAAATTAAAGACTAATGGAAAATAATTCGATCGAGGCCAGCGTTTCTACTCAAAGTCTGATTTTTCGATCGGGCGGCAATCCTGTCTCCTTTGAAGTGAGTGTTAGTAATAATAGTTACCAATTTACTGACTTTAAACTCGAAGTTTCTGCTCCAGGCGAAAACCACAATCCCGCAGATAAATGGTATCGACTGTCGCCAGATGTGGCATCCGCGCAACCTCATGGTAGCACGACTAAGTTTCAAGTTATTATTACCGATACCCCTCTGCCCGGTTTTGTCGGTACAGTCAACCTAACAGTCAAAGTTTTGTCGCCGCAATTGCGCCAAGAACGCCGCCTGCTCGTGCGGTTGGAGATTACACCAGGTAGTCAATCTGCTACTGTTAATGTTGAGTTGCCCGTCAAGCAGTTTCAGGCATATCCCCGCAATACCGTTGATATTCCTGTGCGGGTGCGGAACATTGGGCCACAATTTTCTGAGCTGGTGCTACGATTGCAAGGGATCGAACCTGAGTGGTGCGTCGGTGGTGCGGAGCGACGGTTATCGTTAGATGCCAATACTCAAGTAGAAGTTAGCTTTCAATGTGAACCCCCATCGGTACTACAAGCACCCAGTCGCAACTACCCCTTCCATGTGGAAGTTATCGGTCAAAATCTGGCTGATGCCAATCTGGATGGGAGCTTGGAAGTCTTACCCGTTGGGTTTGTGGAGTTGAAGATCGATCCCAATCGCCGACAATTACCGCCTGGAGGCCACTGGTTGCCTAACTGGACGGCAAAATCAACTACCTTCGATGTATCCTTCAAAAATGGGAGCAATGTCCATCAGCAAGTCGATGTGATCCTCCAAGGCAAGGACGCGCAAAAATGTAGCGCTCACAGCCTGCCACCCTCGGCTAGTCTAGATTTGGGTGCAACTACCCAAGTCGATCTGGAAATTGTCGCCAACCGCCCGTGGGTGGGGATTGGTCAGACGCTAGCATTAGAAGCTAAAGGGGTATTGTCCGATCGTCGATTGGGCAGTACAGACCCAGCTACCCAGTCCTTAGAGGTGCGAGTTTTACCGCTGATACCGATTTGGATGCAGTTAGCCGCGCTCGCCGTGCTAGTGGCAATTCTCGGCTGGTTACTCAAACCTAGCGCTGCGGTGCATACTGATCTTGTCAATACCGTTCGGTTTAGTGGCGATGCCGATACGATCGTCAGTGGCTCGAACGATGGCACGATTCGCCGCTGGCAAGTCCTCGGTGACAAAGTACAACCCCACGAGAGGGCGGGAGGCGTATTGGCAAATCCCAATCGAGCGACGAATGTATTGCGGTTTATGCCGGAGAATAATAATCGGGTGGCTGCGGGTTTGGAAAATGGCGCAGTGGAATTATTAGATGTCCCGACAGCGACGAAAATCGACGAGTTAATAGACCCCCAATTGCGGGGAGATCGGGTCTTTGACTTAACATTTACCCAAGACTCAAAATATCTGTTTGTCGGGCATGGGAGTGGCAAAGTTCGGGTCTGGAATAACCCCGTTCTGGGTGGTAAATTACAGCCGGTAGCAGCAAATTTACTCGACCTGAATCGGTTAGGGCAAAACAGTTTTGAGGTACATAGTTTAGCTCTGAGTCCAGATCGACATACACTAGCAATCGGTGGCAATTTTAAACGGTTTATCTTATGGGATTGGACGAAAAATCCGGCCAAACAACCAACCCAATTGATCGCGATTCAAAAGCTCGAAAAATTGGACTCCAAACTCAGTGCTGGTCGGGGCGATTATCTCTGGGACTTGGCGTTTGCACCCAAGGCTCCAAATATCCTGGCGACCGCCGATTCGGATGGATATGTGCCAATGTGGGATTTAGCC
>JAJAYU010000200.1 GCA_026786125.1 Chamaesiphon sp. | reverse complement strand
CTAATCCCTAATCCCTAATCCCTATCCCCTAATCCCTAAACTGCCGCAGCGACAGCTTCTACTTTGGCTGGTAATAGCTCAAAGTTGGAGAAACTAAACTCCGTAGTACTAGGCGTACCATCTTCTTCAACACCTTCGATGATCCGTTGACTGAGGAGTTGGTACCCGCCGACTTTTTGATAGTTGTCTTCAAAGACGATTTTCTCGCTTTTGATTACGCCAGTTTCAGGATCGGCGTAGACAGAATCATAACGGTGAGAGAGATAACCCTCGCCAGTATTGTGACTGCTGAAGGTATCGATCGTCACCATGATGCCATGTAGATGGCGATGAACGTGACATACTTCATTATTGCGGAGTTTATACCGATCGCCCATTGGTTTTTCTGGCATCAAGATCTCAACGGCACCTGTGGCATCGGTTTCACCATAAGCGAAAGTATTCATGCTATGGGTTTCGGCAAAAGTCCGCCGCACACGGTGGATGGCGACTTCGCGCAGTTGTCCGATAATTGATTTACGCACTTCCTCATTCTCAATGCCCGTAACTTCGGCACTCAAGTTTGCTTTGACTAAAATGGTGCCAGTCATTACTTCATCACCCTTTTGATATTTGACTGCGGCGGTGTAACCAGGAAAACCAGGCTCCCAAGTATAACGATTCTCGTAAGCAGCCTGAAATAATTCCTGTGCCGATTTTGATTCTGCCATCTTGCCTAACGTTGTTATTTAGTATTTAATCCTATTTTAGGGATTTTTTACTAGATTTTCGTTTTAGGGCAAACGGATGATGATAAATTAGCAAATAAGATGACTAGCTCCGATCTCCCACTATCAAATCCAGACCTTCTTGCTGTGGGTACAGCTTTTGCTGTCGAGCGTCAAGTATTGACACCAGAGCTAAAACAGTCAATCGAGGATAAAGAACGGATCGCGGCTGGGTTACTGTTATGTTTGTCCATGACTGTCGGTCAAACTATTGCTGATGTTAAAATCGAAGGACTCGATCGCATCTATCCTCCAGGCCGCAATCAAGGGTTGATTGATTTTAAACTAGTTTGTCGTCTACCGACTCAAGCTCAAGTTCAACTCGGCATTTGTATCTTGCCATTCGCCGATGCTGAAGTCGTCAGCACAGCTTGTACCAAGCTTTTAGTCTACAAGGATTTTGGACTTGATCGATTGTGCTTGATCCGTCCAAGCGATTTGATGACCAATGTGCGTCAATTACCCACCTGTTTACCCAAGCTACTATCGACTGATATTGGTGGCAATTTTATCCCGCTCAAGTCCAATGATGTCTTGTTTTTGCTGACGACACTATCAGTATTTCAACAGAAGCAGCAACATGGAATTACAAATGAGCTGATTTTTGCCTATTTGAGCAAGGAGGAATTATTAGTTAAGAATGAGCTAATTAAAAGTATTCTGGTTTCAGCACAATTCTAAATTAGGCTTTAGGCTTTAGGTGTTAGGCTTGATAAAATTTAGAGATATCGAAAGACTACTGTGGATATTATTACAATTCTGCGATCGGATTATGCTAAATTCCCGATCGATCAAAGCTATCAAATCTACGCGGAAGATGTCTATTTCCAAGATCCACTAACTAACTTCCGTGGACTTAAACGCTATCAAAAGACGATCGAGTTTATTCGGACTTGGTTTAAAGATCCACGGTTAGAATTATATGACATCGATCGAGTAGAACAACTAATTACCACCCGCTGGTCGTTGAGCTGGAATACTCCGCTACCTTGGTATCCACGGATTGAAATTACCGGTAGAAGTGAAATGCTATTAAACGATTTAGAATTAATTATCAGTCATATTGACTATTGGGATTGTGCTCCGATCGATGTCCTAAAACAACATTTTAATTGATAATTGACAACTAAAAATTATCAATTATCAATTATCAATTAACTTCGATTCCGTTGTGACCAAACCCGCGTAGGCAGACCCCAGACATAGATAAATCCTTCCGCCGCCTTGTGGTCAAACTGGTCGTCCTCACCATAGGTAGCCAAGTCCATATCGTACAGACTGTACTCCGACTGCCGCCCGACAATCACCGCATTGCCCTTAAATAGCTTGATCCGGATATTGCCAGTGACTCGCGCTTGGGTTTGCTCGACAAAGGCATCCAAGGCTGTCTTGAGCGGCGAATACCACAGACCGTTGTAAACGAGTTTGCTATAGGTTTCTTCGATGCCGCGCTTGTATTGGGTGACATCGCCTGTGAGGGTGAGACTTTCTAGCTCACGGTGGGCTTGAATTAGTACAGATAAGGCAGGAACTTCATAAATCTCGCGCGATTTAATCCCGACGAGACGGTTTTCGACCATATCAATTCGCCCAATCCCATGATTGCCGACGATTTGATTCAAGCGACTAATCAAGCTGACTGGATCGAGGGCAATACCATTGATGCTAGTTGGTGAACCGCAAGTAAAGCCAATCTCAATATATTCTGGCGTATCTGGGGTATTTTTGATCGCTTTAGTCAGTGCATAGACTTCTTCAAGTGGCTCTACCCAAGGGTCTTCGAGTGATCCCGCTTCGACGCTACGTCCGAGTAAGTTTAAGTCCACACTGTAAGGAGATGACTTTTTCACAGGTGAAGGAATACCGCATTTTTCGCCATAAGCGATCGTTTGTTCGCGACTCATCCCCCATTCCCGTGCAGGTGCTAGCACTTTTAGATTAGGATTGAGAGCAGCGATCGATACATCAAATCGCACTTGATCGTTACCCTTACCAGTACAACCATGTGCTACGGCATCCGCGCCATACTCCTCAGCCGCTTCGACTAGCAATTTGGCAATCAACGGACGGGCTAATGCTGTAGACAGTGGATAACGATTTTCATACAGTGCATTCGCCTTAAGTGCAGGGAAAGCATAATCAGTAATAAAACTCTCTGTAGCCTTCGCAACCAACGAGACACTCGCCCCAGAATTGAGAGCTTTGATCCGAATTGGTTCCAATTCATCCCCCTGTCCCAAATCTGCGGCGAGGGTAATTACTTCTTCCACACCCCATTCCTGCTTGAGGTAAGGAATACAGACGGAGGTATCTACTCCACCAGAGTAAGCAAGTACAACTTTTTTAGCGCGACCCATAACGTAGTTTTAGCTTGATGACGAGTTTTATTATAGGGGTTAGGGGTTAGGGAATAGGGAATAGGGAGTAGGGAATAGGGAATTAGATCTGTCACACTGATGGTTGACTTAGAGTTTTGTTCGCGACGCGAACCACTATCCCCTAAAAAAGGTGCCATATCGTGAGATACAGCACCTATGAGGATATTTTCTAGATCGATAGTCAGTGGCTAACCACTATCCCCTAACCCCTATTCCCTATACCCTAAATTAAGATTTAGCTTCTAACCGAGCGTAGAATAAACCGCGAATTTTGACTTCTTTAGGATCTAGAGCACCTAAGTCAGTATCGGAAGGTTGTTCGCTTTCAAAAATACCAGCGATTTCGCCAGTCGCGCTGTTGACTTTGGCAACTTCAAAGTTGATTTTGCCTTTGCCAGTTTGAGCGCGTTTAGTGTTCTTACGATCTCCTTGACGATTTACGGCTTCAGCTTGCAGTGCGTTAGCATCAGTGTAGCCACTAGCAACACCACGACCTTTAGGATCGAGGAAGACATTACCACGGTAGGATGGGACTTTGTATTCACCTGCAAAGTCAGTAGAAGTAGTGATACTTTCGACACCAGGTTGGCTATTCGCAACTAGTTCTTTGATCGTAAACAGGAACGGTACCAATTCACCCCCAGGCATTTTGACGGTGACGGCTTGGAAATCAAGTCCATCTTCTTCTTTGAAAGTTAGGGTCCGATCTGCTGAGAGGGTAACAGAGCCTCTGATCTGGTCGAGACTGGAAGTCGCGCGTGTGACCACTTTACCTGCTACAAATTCAGCTTCCTGACGTTTGTTTTGAGGTTCTTCTTTGACAAAATAATTGGTAGGTTGGATGCACATGTCTACCAATTGGTAGCCCTTGGCTGCATCTAGCGGAATGGAACCCCGACTAGTATCGTCAATAACCGGACAATTGTTGGCCAACCCAGTGCCTCTAATGTCCTCGTAAGTCAGTACCGTTGTTGCCGATACGGGAGCATCACTACAAGCCGTCAACAAGCCAACACAGATGGCAAGTAGAGCAGCGACTAATCCGCGAAATTTCATATTTAACCTCAAGCTTCGATATATTTTATGTTATTACAGTATTTGGTTGTCGTCAGCTTTAATCGAATTTAATTGAATGAATCTTCAAGATTATGTTCGATCGTCGCTGTAGACACAGTAAGATAATTGTCTTGTCGATCGGTATCTTACCAAAAAACAGGATCTAGAGCACCGCTTTTCCAGGATGGCTTTCGATTTGATCGGTGGAGTTAGCTTTTTATTCTCGACGCAAACCCTCAAGCCTAAAAGTATAAATTTATATTAAAGATATTTGACAAAATAAGTTAGATGAACACCGAAAAAGACTCCTCTTCACACCCAGAATCAACATCAACAGGATTGCCATCTTCAATGCAGCCCCTCCCAGAGATTGCCGCTCAAATCCACGAAATTGCCGATCTCAATGGCGAAGATCCGATCGCACTCCTGCACCTCCTACGGACTCTAGAACAACTCCATCGCGAAATTCAACAAAATTATTTTCAACCAGCTCTACCAAATAGTCGTCAAGCTTTGTACGCGCTCTTGCGAGACATTGAGGAAAATGGCGGCTGGCCATACGTGCAACGATGGAAACTCCAAGCTCTATTTGCTAATTTACCAGAAACCGAAGAATAAACAACCAGCTCAGCTAAAGTCTTCTTCCCCATCTTCCTAAATACCTACCAATCCAAGCTGGATCGCGGTGTCATCCTCAGCAATTCGGCTGGACTTTGCAGTAGAAATACCAACCAATTTAGTGAAACTGGTAGAATTTCTATTGTGAATATTCTGCTCTTAGCTGCTAAGGTAAGCGATGTTCTGTCTGCATTGGCACAGCCTCAGCTTCGCACTCAATAACATCTTGGCAATCCCAATCAACGATCGTCGCAGCTAATCGTTTACCAGCTTTGAGCAGAAGTAGTATTGCGTTGCTATGGATCGAGATGACATCAAAGTATGAAACTATGCCTGACAATCTAAATAATCAACCAGAGATTCCGATCGACTCTCAACCCGATCTACAACTACATCCTCAAGATGCTCGTGAGTATTACAATCGGGGTCGATCTCGCGATCTTGGGGGCGATCGAGAAGGAGCTTTAGCTGACTACAAT
>JAJAYU010000199.1 GCA_026786125.1 Chamaesiphon sp. | reverse complement strand
GGCTAAGTGTGATACTTTCAAACGCCAAATTATTTTGAAAGCCCCGTTTATCTTCAGTATCGGGGAGATAGCGTTCAGGAATGGGTAAGACTTGCTTAACTTGTCCAGTTTTAAGGTCAAATTCATTTACGAAGGGAAGCACTTTCTTGAGCCGATCTCCCTCGCTAGAGATAAATACGGAAGATTGCGGAGTCAGTGCGATTGCTTCGGTGTCGATATTCCCTTTCGCATAAGTTTTCCCACTCGCATCTTTGAGCAATGTGACATCGGTAATATTTACCTGCTTGAACTTAACTTGTTGGGGATTCTTGGTGTCTAGATCTAGTTTGAGCGTATAAAATCTCGCGGGTGCTTTTTCGCTCCGATCGTCCGAAATAGCATAATATAAATCTTGCTGTCGATCGTAAGTCAGTCCTGACAATCCACCCACAGGAGTATCTTTGACTGTAAATCCGGTTGGAACTTGATACTCACCAATATAATCGATCGATAACTTATTAAAAATCCGACTACTGGCTTCACTGCTGAGATCGGGGCTGCAAGAAGTCAGGAAAATCGTGATACCTAGCAGACATAATAAAGCTCCAAAAGAAACAGATCCAGCTAAAATCCAACCACCAACTTTTTTACGCCCAGGCTCAGGACTTTGATCTAGACTCATATCAATTTTGAGTAATAATATCTGTTAGTACGTGTTTCTAATTGTAAGTTAAGCATTGCGATGTAATTATCGCCCAGTCATCAAAACTTAACCATTCACACTTGTCCCGATGGAAGAGGCTACTCTCCTTACAAGCTATCTATTAATAAAGAGCAGGGATTTAGACCCCCATCTTAAAACCCAATTATCAATTATCAATTATCAATTATTTAATTTATGTCTATCTTAACCGTTCCAGCTAATATTAAATTCGATGCAGCCATCGATATTACTCAATTATTCTTAACGCAGCTTAAAAAGAATGAGTTAACCTCTGCCCAAATTCTAGATTTTGTCTCAGCACTAATCCAAACCGCCAATGGTGCGAGAGGATTTTTCGTTACTTACCTAACCGCACAAGATCCAATTTGCGACGAACCTCAACCTGAAATTATCACAGCGATTGCTGCACACCCTGAAATCGCCGCCGATTTACTTGTCAAAAATATTGCCATGTCTACAGCCCAACAACTGTACCATCAGCGGCGCGATGATAACGAAATGATGGCATCTTCGGCAACAGTTGCTGCGCGGACAACTAAAATGATCCAAGCCTTAAACCTACCGCAGATTCAAGCGATGTTTCGGGAATTAAGCAACACTATTCAAACTGGAACTGGATCGTACAATGAATTTTTGACTCGATGGGGTTATGATCAGGAACAGAAACAATCGATCGATCGAATCGTCTCACAGCTTATTATTTAGCTATTATTCACACCATCTGTAGGGGCTGGTTTATAAATTCAATCACGATTTTAATGAAAATCTAATTTAAACCAGCCCTTTTCTATAGTAATAACGAAAAAAGAGGTCGATAATGACCTCTTCTTTCAACGAATTCAATTAGTTATTAAAGTAGTCCAGTACTAGCACCTTGTTTACCAGTTGCTAATTCAACCTTGATAATTTTGCCGCCCATTTTCATGATGCGTTGTTGCTCACGAAACCAGCTATCATAAGGTACTAACTTAGTAAAATAAGTATTTTGGAGTTCGCGCTGAGTGCGGATCCGAGTTTGACTGGGAACGCAGGCGGTGACTTTGAACATCCGCATATTAATGGTTCTCCTATTCTTATATTTTGGATAAACTATACTAAACTAATTCTCGCACTTTTCGGTCAGTAATTAATTAGTAATTGTTAGTTATCGCGATCGAGTCGCAATAATCTAGATTCTAATAACGAATAACTCAACCGCAAATCATGCCGAAATTTTACTATTTTAAAGATCAAAGTCTGGGAGTCAGAAGTTAATCCTAGACCTGCAAAACTCATCTGACACTAGGCTAGATAAGCTGTTGAAGAGCTAACACTCACATCCGACTTCCCAGACTCTATTGCTTCATCTACATCTCAATTGGTAATTAAACCTATTGACTAGCCTAAACCAGAACAGATGTAGTCCAAGTAAACGCCCATTTCTTTACCAGCATCAGCACCAACTAAACTAGCGGTGACTTCTTTGATTGCTTGGATTGCTTGAACGGTAGCAGCAACAGGAACTCCCAGGGAGTTGTAAGTTTCTTTCAAACCGTTGAGAACGCGCTCATCTAAGATGGATGGGTCGCCAGCTAGCATTGCGTAGGTAGCATAACGGAGGTAGTAGTCCAAGTCGCGAATGCAAGCTGCATAACGACGAGTGGTGTACATGTTACCACCTGGACGGGTGATATCCGAGTACAACAAGGATTTAGCTACAGCTTCTTTAACGATAGTTGCAGCGTTGGCGGAGATAGTACCAGCCGCACGAACGCGGAGTTCACCAGTACCGAAGTAAGCCTTGAGTTTGTCTAACGCATTGGAGTCAAGGTATTTGCCTTGAACGTCAGATGAGTTGATGACTGAAGTAATTGCGTCTTGCATTATTCTAAATTCCTGATCTAGTCTTTAGTTGCTAATTTCAAAATTCGTAACCGGATCGAAGTCTTAAACTGGGTTTAAACCTAGCTCATTGCGCCGATGAGGTAGTCAAAGTAAGCACCAG
>JAJAYU010000198.1 GCA_026786125.1 Chamaesiphon sp. | reverse complement strand
GCTCAGTCACCAGTCCGCTCAGTTACCAGTTTGATTGTGTTCTAGTTTAATTCCGCGAATCGAGAGATCTAACAGCTCGATCGGGTGTAGAATTTTAGTCTGATGTCCTTGTAGCTCTAGATGTTTGGCTATTTGGAGAGTACAGCCAGGATTGGCGGAGGCGATAATTGTCGCTCCGGTATTGACGAGATTTTTGACTTTGAGACTACCTAGTTCGTTGGCTGTTTCCGGCTGAAGCATATTATAAACACCTGCACTGCCACAACACAATGCTGCATCTAGCGGTTCTATGAGGGTGATATTCGGAATTTGTTTGAGCAGTTGGCGCGGCTGAACGCTGATTTTTTGGCCGTGCAATAAATGACAGGCATCTTGATAGACTAAGGTGAGTTGTTCGGTAGAAATTGGTGATAGTGGGGTGGTAAGTTTAATTTCAGCTAGAAACTCTTGAATATCTCTCACTTTAGCTGAAAAGTCGATCGCTAGTTGGGCATAGATTGGATCATCTTGCAGCAATTCGCCGTATTCTTTGAGGGTATGTCCACAGCCAGCCGCATTGATAATAATCGCATCTACATCTGTCTGGGCAAAACTATCAATCATCTGTCTAGCCAGAGTTTTTGCCTGCTCTTCTTCCCCTTGATGGTGGGGTAAAGCCGCACAACAACCTTGGGATTGGGGAATAACTATTTCACACCCATTGGCTGTCAGCACTCTCACTGTAGCTTGATTTACTCGATCAAAAAACAATTTCTGGACACAACCCAAGATCATCCCAACTCGATATCTTTGGGTACCTTGAGCAGGGACTAATTCGGGCAGCGTATCTTGAAATGTACTCAGGGATAATTCGGGTAGATTTGCTTCCATTCCCGCCAAGTGGGGCGAGACTTTTTCGACTAGCCCTGTCTGTCTGACTAGTTTCTGTAGCCCAAGTTTCTGATACACAAATAGAGGAATCAGTAATAAGCGCAGTCGATTGGGATAGGGAAATAAGCCGAAGATAAATTGTCGATATAACCGCTCAATTAATGGACGCGGATGATTGCGGGCAATTTGCGATCGCATCGACGTAATCAGTTTATCGTATTGCACTCCCGACGGACAGGTAGTCGTACAAGCCAAGCAACCCAAGCAACTATCAAAATGACTAACAACCGTAGGGGTGAGTTCGATTTCACCCTGATTCAGAGCATCCATCAGATACACCCGTCCCCGTGGCGAATCCATCTCCGTTCCCAAAACACGATAACTAGGGCAAGTGGAAAGGCAAAACCCACAATGCACACAAGCATCGATAAGTTTAGGTTCTGGCGGATGCTGTGTGTCGAGGGTAGGGGATTGCATGATGGGATTGTACTTCGGCTACGCTCAGTAACCGTGGGAGAGGGGGAGACTGGGGGACGAGGGGACTGGGAGACGAGGGGACGAGGGGACTGGGAATAATTTATCCACCATTCACCATTCACCATTCACCATTCACCATTAACTCCCAATTATCAATTATCAATTATTCACCACCCATTTCCACAACGGATGAGAATTACCTTGCTTGCGAATATTCCCAACTTGCTGAGTGAGCCGCTGTTGTTCTTTTTTGGGGATGCCCCAGATGATATTCCGACTTTGCCAGACTAATGTACCCGTCATCATCCCCAGACACAGACATAAACCAAACGCAGGAATCGGCTCCCCAATCAACCCATATTTGACAGCAGCCCAGGTAAAATCTTCTTGAATCAAACTAATGGGGTGTCGCAGTCCCCACAGGCTGTAGACCCCAATTGTTAGCCATAGAGCGGCTATTACCAACCATCTACCATAGAGATTTAGGCGGTAGAGATTATCGATTTGGTTTTTAAAAATCGGATCGAGTTCGATTGCTGGGTTTGATTCGGCTGTCGAGGGTGCTGATTGATTCAATCTAGACATAGCTCCTAAGATTCAGAATTCACCGCCACTGAAGGAGGTGTCACCGGATGATTTTTGCGCCACCAACCAAATAGGGTGCTGGCGATGAAGATACTAGAGTATGCTCCGGCTGTAAAGCCGATGATTAAGCATAGTGCAAAGTTCTTGAGGGTATCTCCACCGAATAAGTAGATAGAGAGTAGAGTCAGTAGCACTGTGAGGGTGGTATTGATCGATCGAGACATGGTTTGATTGATACTATCATCTACAATCTCGTCGATTGGTTGGTTGGGATTGATACTGATTACTTCACGGATTCGATCGTAAATAACCACAGTATCATTAACTGAAAAGCCGATAATTGTTAGCAGTGCGACCACAAATAAACTATCAATTTCGACCCCTCCAACTAAACCGAGGATCGAGAAAATTCCAACCGTAATAAATACATCATGGAATAGGGCGATAAAGGCAAAGAAAGCATAGTCAAATTTGAATCGAATGGTCAGATATAATAGAATTAATCCAAATGATAATCCGATCGCAATTAAACCATTTTGAAATAATTCAGCTCCAAGTGTTGGCCCAACTGTGTCATTTTGGGTTCGCTTGGGATCAAACTTACCAATTTTTTCGCTCAGAGCCGCTTCTAATTTAGTTCTGGCATCAACTTTGAGATCTTTGCTTCTAATTGATAGCCCCGTAAAATCTTTGCCAACTACTTGAATAATCGGATCGATAATGCCTTGATTCTTGACGATTTCACGCACCGCAGCAATATCAATTGGTTTGCAATTATTATCAATAGAACAATCTAGTTCATACTGTAGCTTCGATCCACCTGTAAAATCTAATCCTTGACGCAAAGGCGATCTAATTTCTGGATTTGTCCAGGATAAGATCATCGAGATAATTCCTGCCAAAATGAACACAGTAGATAGCAGCCACCACCACTTTCGTTGCTTAGTTACACTGAATTTTTTCATAGGAAATGGGGAGTAGGGGATAGATTTAAATTTCAGCGAGATTACTTGGCTGTCAGGCTGGGTACGTTGGGCGCAAATAAATTAGTTCTCTGACGTAAAGCTGGGAAACCTAGTACCAATAACAACAGAAAAGTACGAGTACATGTCAGGGACGTAAATAGACTAACTGCAACTCCAACCGCCAAAGTAACTGCGTATCCTTTGACTAAACCAGAACCGAGGAAAAATAACGCGCCGCAGGAGATCAGAGTAGTCACATGGCCATCCAAAATACTATCAAAAGCGCGGTGAAAACCTGATTCGACCGATTTGTACAAAGTTTTGCCTGTCTGGAGTTCTTCACGAGTCCGCTCGAAGATCAGCACGTTGGCATCTACCGCCATCCCGATACTCAGAATAAATCCGGCAATCCCTGGTAGTGTCAAAGTCACACCCAGCAGATTGAAAGCCGCTAGGCAGAGTATGGTGTAAATAACTAAGGCAAGGTCAGCAACAATACCAGGTAATCGATAGTACACACCCATAAAGATGGCTACTAGGATTAACCCGCCAATGCCAGCGGAGAGACTGCTTTGAATGCTATCTCGACCCAATGTGGCACCAACCGTACGGTTCTCGACGATTTCGACGGGCACGGGCAGGGAACCACCTCGAAGTTGAACGGCTAAGTTTTGAGCGGTTTCGGTAGTGAAATTTCCGGTAATTACAGCCTTACCGCCAGTAATTCCAGTTGCGGCAAAAGTAGGGCCAACAGTGGGGGTACTAATCGGGTCATTGTCTAAGAATACACCGATCGATCTACCAGTTCCCGCGAGACTTTTGGTCATCTTGGCAAAAGCATCGCCACCAGCATTATCGAATTCCAATGCTACTTCCCAGGAATCGGCAGATAAGGGTTGGGGGCTAGCATTTTTAAGCTGTTTGCCAGTAATTACAGCTTTATTAAATAATTTATCAATCTCAGTATATTGCTTTTCGATCGCGAGTTGAATTGCGGCGATCGCAGGCTTATCCGTAGACTTAGTTTTTTTGAGGATCGTTTGCTTAGCTTTTGCATCATTCAACACTGCCAGTTCCGCGCCTAGCTGTCCTTCAGTATCGGCTTTTTGCTCGCGAAATTCGAGTTGGGCAGTACCACCAAGTACTCGTTCTGCCTGTTGTGGATCGTTGACACCAGGTAGTTGGACTAAAATCTGATTATTGCCAGCAGATTGAATCAAGGCTTCGGATACACCCAAACCATTAATCCGATTCTCAATTACTTTCTGAACAGCATCGATATCTAATTGGCTGATAGTTGGATGTTCTGGGGTCGGTTTCACCTGAATAGTTAGTTGCGAACCGCCTTGCAAATCTAGTCCCAATCGCGTCGGCTTGTTGAGTAGCAGCACTAGCGCGCCAATAACTAATGCGATGATTAAGCCTAAAATAACTCGCTGTTTTTGCATCATATATATAAACTTAGTTCGGGGTCGGGAGTTCGGAGATATGTAGGTTGGGCTGCGGATGCGTTCCAGTCGGGTTTCTAGGACGATGGAACCGCACCAAGCAGAAGAATGAAACCCAACACACCCAGCTAGATGTCTAATTTTTCACTAGGAAGGGAGTAAGAATCAATCTCCCAACTCCCAACTC
>JAJAYU010000197.1 GCA_026786125.1 Chamaesiphon sp. | reverse complement strand
CAACAGATGTGGGATTCTTAATTTTGGCTGGATGGTTTTCATAGAAATGATCGTTTCTATCACTAGAGTACCCAGAACTAAAGCAGGTTATCTCATCATTGCTCAAAATACTTGTTGTCGCTTAATAAAAAAAACCCTATCCTCGGTCGGATAAAGGGTTAACGTATTTGTTACAGACAAATTATTAGACTAGTTCTAGCACTCGTAACTCAGAACACTCTTTGGATATTTTGATCGCATTTTGAGCTGCTAATTTCTCCCACGCTCTCCTAGTCCCCAATAGTTAATCCGCCCCTCAAGCCATCCATCAGCTTGCCACTGCTGAATCGATCGATCTACTAATTGCCGCAACGGATCGTATTGCATCCCTTTGGGCATTACAATTCCTAATGCTTCGGTGGATAATCTGTCAGGCAACAGATGATAGCTAGAATCGGTTTTACGCCAGCTAATTAGCACACTGCGGTCTGCGGCGACTCCGACAACTTTGCCTGTCTTGAGCAGATCTTGAGCCTGTTGATAGCTATTTACGCCGACTAGTTGCGCTTGGGGGATAATATATTGGAGGGTGGCGATCGTGGTGGAGTTATTTAGTACCGCGATTTTTTTACCAGCTAAGTCACTATTTTTGGTGATGTTGGCTTGCTTGGTAATTACAGCCGTCCCATCTAAATAGTAAGCTCGACTAAAATCAACTACTCTCGATCGAGTTGCTGTAGCTGTCACTCTCGCAATTGTCAGATCGACATTACCTTCGATCGCTACTTTCAGGCGATCTTGGTTGGTGACGGGCAGGAGTTGCACCGATTCAGCGTTGCCAAATATTTCTGTGGCTAGTTTACGGGCGATATCTATTTCCAAGCCCTGTAAATTACCATCCCGATCTCGGAATCCGAGTAGCGGTAAATTGTCTTTAACTGCGACGATTAATTTTTTGCGTTGCTGGATTTCTTTCAGCGTCCCAGCTTGAGCTGTTTGGGCATTACCGATAGTCGCTATCAGCAATAAGCCGAAGAATAAAGGCTTAAATCTATTCGATCGAACTTTATTCTTCATCAGTTGTAGGTTGGGTTGAAGGATGAAACCCAACGATCCCATCAATTTAATGTGGATTTGTTGGGTTTCTCTCTCGTTCAACCCAACCTACAAATCTACTTCGTTGCTGCTGCGGCGGCGAGTTTAATTACCGCTTCAAAGCTGGCAGGATCGAGAATGGCGATTTGAGCGAGCATCTTCCGATTGAGTTGGATATCAGCTTTTTTCATATTGCCGATCAATTGGCTGTAGCTCATGCCATGTTGACGGGAAGCTGCATTGATCCGTGCAATCCACAGGCGGCGGAAGTCGCGTTTCTTCTTCTTCCGATCTCGATAGGCATTCCGTAATGCCTTCATTACTTGTTGGTTAGCAATCCGGTACAGTTTAGAGTGAGCACCTCTAAAACCTTTCGCTAACTTAAGAATCTTGTTGCGGTGCTTCCGCGCCACGTTACCGCGCTTTACCCGAGTCATAGTTTAAATGATGTAGTTGGTGATTAAAATTGCTCTACGGCATTGTGGATAGTAAATTACTATCGTCAGTCCTCAAGCTACCAGTCTGAAATACTGTAAATTATCGCGGGCGACAATTACAAGTAAGGGAGCATCCCACGTACTCTGAGCACATCAGTCTCGTCAACCGCAGTTGCCTTGGATAGGCTGCGACGACGATCGGCATTTTTGTGTTCGAGCAAGTGGCTTTTGAACGCCTTGCGACGCATGATTTTACCAGTGCCGCTGGCGCGAAAACGCTTCGCTGCTGCTTTGCGGCTTTTGAGTTTCGGCATTGGAATAAATTTGTTTAGACACAGTTTACTATTGTACTTGATCGACAGCACAAATTGCCAAATCAATCGAGCAATTTCAGCAATTCTCAGTAGCTTAATTTATAAATTTGGCTGGATTACTTGGGTAAAAGCCACCTTTGCCGCAGCTTGTTCGGCGGCTTTCTTGGATTGCCCAGTCCCCCTACCTAGCTGTCGATCTCGGAACCAGACTTCGGCAATAAAACGTTGAAACCTGTCCAGTTTAAGCGGGTCTTCATGAACCCGATATTCTGGCAAAGCTTTGTAGTGGGCTTGCGTCCACTCTTGCAGTGCATCCTTATAATTTTGCCGTGCTGGATCTTCGAGAATTTCGGTTGCTAATTTGTGAAAGTGTGGATCTAGCCAGGGACGAATTAAGGATAAGTTATTAGCGGTGAGATAGAGGGCACCTAGTACAGCCTCAAACGCATCTGCCATGCGAGAAACTCGTCCCGAAGGATCGCCAATTGCCGAAGCAGCTAGAGCGAGATAACGATCGAATCCATAACTATCCGCTAATTGGGCTAAAATGCGATCGCTGACTAGTACTTTCCGAATTGCCGAGAAATCACCCACAGATTTACCAGGATAAGTTTCCCACAAAAATTCTGATGCCGCCAATCGAACTACGGCATCACCAATAAACTCTAACTGCTCATAATTGGGCATCCCCATCGTCGGATGAGTCAATGCAATATCCAACAATGACCAATCGATCTGAGTATCTCCCGACAATCCCAACCGACGGATCAACTTCTCTAATTCTTGCTGTCGGCGTGGATACATTGATCGTTTTAGGTGTTCAAAAAATAGAGAAAAGAGTCAGAACGTAAGCCGGGTTCTGTTATCTCTTGCGAGACGGCGGTTATCTATCTGGGTAGTTTGTTACCAAGTACCTCAAGCGGATCTAAATCGAAACTGGTAAAAGACTAACCGTAGTTCCTGCCTTGCTTCCAACTGGGGTTTACCGAGCCAGTACCTCTCGATACTGCTGGTGCGCTCTTACCGCACCTTTGCACCCTTACCAATAAAAGTGAATAGTGAATAGTGAATAGTTTTCACCATCCACCATTCACCATCCACCTTCTACGGCGGTATTTTTCTGTGGCACTATCCTCACGCTCGCACGCACTGGGAATTACCCAGCAAGTTTAGTCTTTCGGAAGCCCGGACTTTCCTCGAATTCAGCTAGTGAACTCGCAACCACCTCACCGACTCTTTCCTCAATCATCCATTGTACAGGTAAATCAGGAGCTATACTTTAGGCTAGGAATTTTGGGGAAACTCAATTGGAAACTGCGCTAAAATGGTCTAGCTAATCATTTAATCTTGCTAACTATGACTCGTGCAATTATCGAAACCGACAAAGGAACGATCAATATCCAATTTTTTGATGCTGATGCTCCCAACACGGTTAAAAACTTTGTCGATTTGGCAGAGAAAGGTTTCTATGATGGGCTGACTTTTCATCGTGTCATTCCCAATTTCATGATTCAAGGTGGCTGTCCTCAAGGTTCGGGTACTGGCGGCCCAGGTTACAAAATCAACTGTGAAATCAATTCTAATCTCCACAAGGCTGGAACCCTCTCAATGGCACATGCAGGCAAAAATACTGGCGGTAGTCAGTTTTTCATCTGTCACTCGCCTCAGTCTCATTTAGATGGAGTGCATACTGTTTTTGGTCAATCTGAAGATATGGATGTGATCAACAAAATTAAGGGTAACGACAAAATGCTGTCGGTTAAAATTGTTCATGACTAGTTAATTAGTTGATAGTTGATAGATATGTAGGTTGGGTAGAGCAGAGCGAAACCCAACACACTCAACTTGTGTATACACCGTAGCCCACATGAGTAAAATTCTCCAGATCTCGGAAATTGGTAGTCCGATTTTACGTCAGAGATCGAATTTGATCGATCTGCCAGATCCACAAATTGATAGTCTAATTGTGGATCTAATTGCCACTGCTGATGCAGCTAATGGAGTAGGAATTGCTGCTCCTCAAGTAGCTGCATCGATGCGATTATTTATCGTGGCTTCTCGTCCGAGTCCGCGCTACCCATCTGCACCGACGATGGCACCGACAGCCATGATCAATCCTGAAATTATTGATCGATCTGGAGAGCTAGTTTCGGGGTGGGAAGGCTGTCTAAGTGTGCCAGGGGTACGTGGTTTAGTGTTACGCGATCGCACGATCAATGTGAGAT
>JAJAYU010000196.1 GCA_026786125.1 Chamaesiphon sp. | reverse complement strand
TGCTTTACCCGGGTATGTAACTACTCTAATCGCTTTATTTTTGACTGTCAAGCTGGCAAAGAGTTTTAGCGTTATAACTTAACATTAGTTTACGAAACTACCTAATTAACAGATTTGCAACGGTGGATAAACTCTAACGGCAAACCGTCAGGATCGGCGATGAACGTGACTTCATAGACAGTTGCACCAATCACTTGTTGGGCGGGTGCGAGCAATATTGTCGGTGCTGATTGCCCAGCCGCTTGTAACGTTGCGGTGAAATCTCCTAACCAGATAGTCAGATTAGGAGATCGATCGGTTAGATCGAAAGAGATATGATAGTAGCCAACATAATGCTCATCCCCAAAAGCATCTGGAGCTGGCTGAGGTTCAGGAATCTGAATCAACTCAATCCTGCCGCCCAAACCTTCCAGCCAACAAGCAAGGGTGTAGCCAGTGGTGAATCTTTCGCTAACAGTAAATCCTAGACACTCGTAAAATGCGATCGATTTGTGAATGTCAGCGGTGCGGATCGAGATGTGGTGGATCATGATCTAGGCTTTAGGGAAAAGACAGCATCTTGAACTATATTATCTACCATTGAAATCTACATCAAAGCCTAAAGCCTAATCCCTAACCCCTTCCTAAGGTGACATCCGAAAATAAGGATACTGAATCGGAATCCCTGGTTCTTTTTCCAGGTCAAAATTAATCACCTTCCAACAGGGTGCCGTGAGCGGTTCAGGACTAAATTCGACAGGCAACCCAAACAGGCGCGGTAGACTCTGGAGACTAGATTGCTCTGCGCCGCCAGCCCAAGATTGACGACTATCTTTAGATCCATCAGTACCAACAAGATAGCCACCAATCAATTCGCGATAACGTTCGGCAATAATTACTTTGGTGGCTCGATAGCCTTGGGTATAGAGTTTATCTAAGGCATCATGAATCTCAAATCTAATTCCATCGGGATGAGTATGCTGACGATACCATTCACCCTCCCATAGGCACCAGTGGCGGCTAGATTGGAGATGTACTAGCTCACCAGTATTGGGATCTGCCTCAAAAGCACCATGTCGATTGCAGAGATAAGTATCTGTCAAGGTGAGTGCAGGAATAGGTTGCCGACAATGGGGGCACTGAATTTCTGGGCCAAAGATGGGATATTGAAGGGCGAAATTCATGTCATAGGTGGGGTTTAGGGGATAGGGAGAGCGTCTGTCCATATCTTCAATTATACTTTACGCCCTGTGCCGATGAGCTGATGTAATGTGGTTTGAGGGTTGATACTCACAGCATCGACTGGGCTAAATCGATCGGTTTAGCTATCGTCAAGCGTGAAGATAGATCGTTTTTGAGTATTTGTGGGAATAATGATTTTATAGTCATTGCGATCGAGATCGAAAAGGTGGCTATCACCAAGATAGCGATCTAAATTTAACCAACTCAAGTTGGGTGATTATTCAACTAATAATTACAAAGTTAATTTTAACTTTTACCCAGATCGAGATATAAAAATATCTGTTTAGGAACAGGAAAATGGACGATAACAAGCAGCAGATTATTCACTACTTCATCGAAGAAGCACAGGAACATCTAGAAACAGTAGAACAAGGCTTATTAGACTTAGCAGAAGTTATCGCTGACGCAGAACGTGTCAATGAAATGTTTCGAGCAGCACACTCAATCAAAGGTGGTGCGGCAATGCTGGGTTTTGAAGGCATTCAGTCTATTGCTCATCATTTAGAAGATTGTTTCAAGATTCTACGGGATCAACCTGTGCCTGTAGACCAGAAGTTAGAAACTTTATTTCTACAGGGTTATGATGCACTCAAAGCTTTAGTAGAAGAATTAGCAACTTCACCAACATTGAGTTTGCGTCCAGAAATCGTTGAAAGTGTATTAACTGGATCTGCTGCAAATTTTGTAGCATTGAAAGAATATCTCGAAGAGATGCTCAATACTAATACTCATACTCATGACACTCTCAATAAAGAAGCTCCACTTGTGGCAGCAACTGTTGGTGGTGGTACTGCGGTAATGGCTCCCCCAGTAGTGGCTCCGCCAGTCAATGTGGTGGCAGTAGTTACCACTGCGCTGCAACAAATGTTGGTGTTATTCAAGCAGGGTGATAATCCGGCGAATCGCCAACAACTAGTCGCTATTGCTAGATCTCTAGCTACTCTTAGAGCTGATGCAACTAACTGGCAAGCTTTGGTAACTGTGACTGGATCGGCGATCGCCAATCCATCCAACACCTATAATGCTGTTGCACCCCTAGTAATCCGCGAGTTGAAACAAGCTGGTGATTTACTCGCCGCAGATCGAGATCGAGATATTACCATCTCGGCGAGTCTCCAGCAAGCAACTACCACTGCTGCACCTGTTGCTCCAGTCGCTCCAGCCCCAGCTACCCAAATCACGATTCCGGTGGATGCCCGTGGTGCTGCTCAGGCGATCTTACAAAGCTTCAATCGTCAACAAGTCACTGAATTGGTAGTCTTACTCCACCGAGTCATCTCCAATTCTAAGCAAAACTAGTTGCACCTAAATCTGGGGGAATATCTTGCCATCTTCCCTCGCCGACTGCTCGAATTGCTTCGGTCAGGTTGACTTCACCAGTATAGATTGCCCGACCGACGATCGCGCCAGTTACGCCGATCGAGGTGAGTGATAGTAGACTGAGTAAATCTCGGAGCGAACTCACGCCACCAGAGGCAATCACGGGGATATCGATCGCATTTGCCATTTCCCGCAGTGCCTCCAAGTTTGGCCCTGTCATGGTGCCGTCACGGTGGATATCTGTGTAGATAATTGCAGCTACACCCATTGTTGCCATGCGTTTGGCTAATTCTGTGGCGAGGACTTCCGAAGTCTCGATCCAACCTTTCGTGGCTACTTTGCCAGCGCGAGCATCAATACCGACAACGATTTGTTGTGGGTATTTTTGGCATAAAGCTTGAACTAATTCGGGCTGCTCGACAGCTACTGTACCCAAAATTACTCGATCGACTCCTAAAGTCAATAGCTGCTGGACACTCGCTTCAGTCCGCAGCCCACCACCAACTTGGATTTGGACTGGTTTAGTCGCAGTTGTTTTGACTATCTCGATAATACTAGCGATCGCCTTCAAGTTAACTGGCTGCCCAGCTTTTGCACCATCCAAATCAACTAGATGCAACTTGTTTGCGCCCTGTTCAATCCAAGCTTGAGCCATCAACCCAGGGTTGTCATTAAAAACTTCAGATTTGGCATAGTCGCCCTGATACAGCCGGACACACTTGCCATCAAGCAGATCGATCGCTGGAAAAATATCCATAATATTTAAAAGAGATAGAGAGTGGATAGATCGGATTATGCCACATTAATTTAGGTATTTAAGATCGGTTTTCCTACCACAATTGTGACAGCCATAGGCGAAAATAAGAATGTTCAACTCTATGGATTGGGACAAGTATGATTGTTTCTAATTGGCGCAAGGCAATGATGCCGATCGTTTTATCGGTAGCTTTACTATTTTCAGCTTGTTCGAGCAAAGAACCATCTAAATACGCTGCAACTCAAAAAGAGACCGCAGGTAGAAACGCACCCGCAGTAGTCGCCAAAAATGCTACTGGTGGTGGTGATTTTAATAAATTCTTTCCTCAAGGTGATTCTGGCTACTCGCGAGTATTCTCCCAAGAGAAGAAAGGATTTGCAGAAGCAAAATTGAATAAAGGTGGCAAGAATGTTGCGGTAATGTCTATCAATGACACTAGTGGCACTTCGTTTGCTAAAAAATATGAAAAAAGCACCAGCAAAATTTCTAGCTATCCCATGCTAGATGAAGCTATACCCAAAAGCACTGGCGTGTTAGTTAACAACCGTTACCAAGTCAAAGTCGCTTCTCGCGATCCTTCCTTTACTGGAACCGATCGTCAAGCTTGGTTGAAAAAGTTTAATCTAGATGGATTATCCAAGCTCAAATAATTTAGCAATTGTAATTATCCTTAGGAGTTATCCATGAGCAAATCAATTTTTGAATTAGTAGACGACTTGCCCACTGGGGGATTGACCGTCATGTCACTCAATGCCTTGGATTTTGCAATCCCAGGTCAATGGCAAAATACAGTTGGATTTGATAACACAATCAAAGTTGTCACTGGTACAGATGATCCCGAATATATCCAAGCGATCGGCGAACGAGCTGTCGCGCTTTACAATGACAAGGGTGAAGGCTATCAGACGGCAATGTGGCTCTACAACACTGTAGATTCTGGCTCTCGCCTACTTGGTGCCGGAGCAATGGCCAATAAAGTCGGCGAAAAATTCTCGATTTTGGGCTTTTTAGGCAATATTACCCCCAAAGCTGAAACAGCTCAAACGATCGACCTCAGTGTCAAATTAGTAGCTGAAATCGTCGCTTACTGCCAAATTAATGGTATTCCTGGCGATAGCGTTGGTGATTTCCTCGCTGGTTTAAGCGACTACGGCGGCGAATCCCTGATGCGGATGTGTGCATTGGTTTGCTTCGATGGGCTAATTCCCCTCGGTCCCGATTTCATCAGTATGGTGATGGATAAAATGGGCGGGATGAGTCCTGGTGAGCTAGAAGGAAATCCAACTTTCAAGGGCATCAAAGACCAAATCCCTGGTGGTAACACTGGCGGACAATTGGGCTTTATCACTGAAAGTTTTGGTAATGTCAGTGGTTGGATGAGTGATTTTGTTACCAGCCGTGGTTTATCACCAGAAGTAGTTGTGGGCAACATCCGCAACTTCGTGGATATCAGCGATGATAAATTGGATTATTTGGGTGCTTTCCTTGATGTAAGTACCAATTACTATGTTCACACAGGTACTCAAACATTAGCACGACGCTTAATCGAACGTGCTGCTGCGGAAATGTAGGGATTAGATAGAGTTGTGGCGGGGTGAGTAAATCTCCGCCACGACTCTATTCAATCACCAACTTGACATCAGCCAGAGTATCCCGTAGTCATCAGTCCAAACAAATTTAGACATAGCGAAAATTAATGCTTGCCTTCTGACTAAAATTTGGTATAATTATGGACTGTGGCGGCATAGCCAAGTGGTAAGGCAGAGGTCTGCAAAACCTCCACCCCCAGTTCAAATCTGGGTGCCGCCTTTTAATAAAAAAGCCTCTAGCTCTGGTTAGGGGCTTTTTACAGTAATTATGCTCGTAATCTCGCCAGGACAAATCGCTCGAGTCCAGCCAGATCGTCGATAATTTCAATATCAGTATAGTTACCCTGTTGCTCTAATAACTCTACTACTGCCCCTCCCTGCCCTGCCATCATCTCAATTAGCCAAATTCCCTCAGGTTGAAGATATTCAGGTGCAGTATCTACGAGGATCCGAATCGCGTCTAAGCCATCTAAACCGCCGTCTAAGGCTAAATGTGGCTCATAGTTTGCAACCTCCGGTTCCAGTCGCAATACCTCTGTGGAGGGAATATATGGTGGATTTGAAATCATTCCTGATACTTTACCCTTGAGCGTCACGAGGGAGGACCACCAGCTTCCGTGACTGAAATTGATCCGGCTCAGTACGTTTAGTCGAGTTGCATTGGCTTCGGCAATATTTAAGGCTTCAGCACTGGTATCTACAGCAAAAATTTCCGCCATCGGCAAAGTCTTCGCCAAACCGATGGCAATTGCTCCACTTCCAGTTCCTAAGTCTACCCAAATGCCCTGTTGCTGGATCCTAGTACTCCCAGCTAGGGCAATATCGATAATTGATTCAGTTTCGGGACGGGGAATCAGGACAGCAGATGAGACAACCAGTTCAAAATCCCGCCAGAAGGCTGTTCCGACTAAATATTGAACTGGCTTGCGCTGTTCGCCTCGATCAATCCACAATTCAGACAACCTGTCCAGTGGTATGGATATTTCGATCGATCGATCTTCAGCAATCGATTCTAGCCGTAATGTCAGACTATCTAGATTGGCAACAGATTTTAGCAACCAATCAACCTCTCGCTGGTTCACATTATTAGTGGTGGCAATGCCGATCGCCCATCGCCGCCATGTCCACAATTCTCGCCCAGTAATTATGACTAAATTCACCTATTTTTTGGGCGTGCTAGTTTTTGGTGCTGGAGCAGACTTAGATTGAGCTGCTTGCAATTTGCGGACGCTTTCTCTACTTTCGGGAGAGGGTACAAATGCTAATTGATTTTGTCCAGGATAATCCCGTGAAACAAAGTCATCGAGCACATTCTGGAGGTAATAAACTTTTATTTTTGCCTGAGCTGACAGCTTAGGATCGGTTTTTTTGAATAGGTTTAATGACTGCTGGGCTTCTGTTTTATCAAAGAATAGTGCGGTCACGTTATTCCGTTGAATCGTCACGAATTGCTTGTTTTTTTTGATCGCAATCACAAACAATGGTACGAGATAAGGTGTATTTGGTTTATATGTTTTCTTCTCGATCGCTAATGCACTCTTGAGTTGCTGTATTGGTGGTACAAATACAAAACTCATATTTGCCGACTTTTTCTTTGCTTCAACTTGTAGCTTGTAAACTTCACTCAACGGGACGATCGTAATTTGAGCGACTTTACTATTTTGGGGCTGTTCTTTTTTAACTTTTTTCAAGAAAGTCACCGCATCTTTCAATTCCATAAATACTGGAGTAGAAAGCCGAATATTAGCACCAGTTCCCGTTCCCTGTTGGAGAAAGTTACCCGTCTGATTGGTAATCGTAAAAACTGGGATTTTCTGTAGTTTTGTGACAATTTGCGCTTCAGGTAAAGCTTGCACTAATGTAGGTGCGATTACCAGGGGTAAACTCATCCCGATTATGGCGATTCTCTGCAGTGGTTTGCTCCAGTCAGATTTTCTGACAGTCGCAGCAAAAGAAGATAGAATCGATAATTTATGCATCATGTAATGTAGAAAAAAGCTAGTGGCAATAGTATTTTTACCCAAACAACTAAAATTTTGGTGTTGATTGCTCACAAAAGAATATGTTCTGGGTATATTGACTCGGACTTAAACCTAGTCTGTAAGTTTCTAAGACCGCTCGAATAAGCAGATTGTTTCATCGATCTGAAACAGTCGCAAAAATTTTCCCAAGAACGATAACAACACAAGGTTGTTTGTTCTTAGATACATGTTTTATAATTGTGATTTACTCCCCGGGCAAGATTCGAACTTGCGACCAATCGATTAACAGTCGATCGCTCTACCACTGAGCTACCGAGGATTATGTTCCGGTGTTTTTTACACTTTCTTTATAATATCACCATGTTTCTCAACTTGGCAAGTAGATTTCTAAACTTTTTTGCGATAAATTGAGAAAGTGCTGTCGTTACTGGTTTTTACCCAAAAGCTATGGATTTAGTCATTGCAGTCACTTTTTGTAACTGCGCGATTGCAATTGTGCTCTTGGCGATCACCGTCTGGACGATCCGCATTCGCAGTCAGCTTATCGGTTTAACCAATTTTTGCGATCGATGTCTGGATAGTTGGAATCTGTTCTCGAACAGTACTCCAGCATCTGCCGCCAGAATTGCTACCAGTCGTAGCCAGTTTGAGCAACTACAGCAAATCTATCAGCGACAATTAGTCACGCTTGACCAAATTCGCGCTCTCAGAGCAACTTTCAAGATTGCTAGGTCAGTCTTTAGGCTTTAGGTAACTGCATGTTTCCCCAGTCTCCCAGTCCCCCATTCCCTCACGGATTCACCAGAATCCCCCCGCGACAGATCAATTCGCCAGTAGAGAGCTGAAGTTGGGTAATATTCACATCATTACCAAGATCGATCTGATGGCTGGTAATATTGCTACCAGGCAGATCGATCAAACAGCTAATTTTCAGAGGATCGAGATGGAGGATCTGACCATCAGAGATCGCGATCCCCATCGAAATCTCGATCGGTACTCTTTGCCCCCCAGTGGTCAAGTCTCCTTGTAAAATCAGCATCTGCGGGGCAATTTGAACTTGATTCCACTCAACAGTCCAAGCAAGTTGCTGAGAGTTTTCGCCTAAAATTTGGGTAAAGAGATCGGTAATCGCTTGTCCAAGCAACGGTGCAATTAGGGACAATTGTAAATCCTTCTCGCTAAATTTTACTTCGGCAGTAATAGAAATTGGCTCCAGTAGTCCCAATGGTTGACCTTTGAGCACTTGAGGTAGATTAATCAGAATATTCTCAGCAACTAGATCGATCGATCCTAAAGATAAACCTTGATAGATCGCCCCCTCAGCTACCACAGCCACTCGTGGAATTGTCCCACTGAGGATTTGGAGACTTCCACCTGCAATCTCTACCTGGATGTCGTCTACATGAGATACTTGCGATCGTAACCAGACCCGACAAGCCGGAGCAAGCACCGAACCCACAATTCCTCTAGTTTGGTTTGTCAATTGACTTAGCTCCGGCTCGTAACATTTATTTAAGGAAGTTTACCAAAAATACTGTGTATAGTTCCTAGTTATCGGTGAATACTGTCTAGACGTACCCAAATCTTTATTACCTAGTAGGGTTGGGCGGATTCATTTGAAACTTCTTGGTAAAACCGATAATTTCTAGCATAAACCCGCCCATACTAACTGCTCCCCGCTAATGACAACTGCCAGAATCCAAAAAATCTTATCTCAATGGGGAATTGCTTCTCGTCGTCGTGCGGAGCAGCTAATTTTGACTGGCAGAGTGCGGGTAAATGGAGAGGTTGCTCAACTAGGACAAACAGCCGAACCCACTACCGATCGAATCGAAGTTGATGGTAAGCTAATAACAGTACAGGGCAGACCTGAGCCTGTATATTTATTGCTCAATAAACCAGTTGGTGTAGTATCTACCTGTTTCGATCCACGCGGTCGTCCGACGGTGTTGGAATTATTACCACCCCAACTGCGAGAGTGTGAAGGAATTCATCCAGTAGGTAGATTAGATCTTGAATCAAGTGGTGCGCTATTGCTCACCAACGATGGCGAGTTGACGTTTCAGTTGACTCATCCGCGTCATAGTATCAGCAAAACATATCTAGTCTGGGTTCGAGGTCAGATCTCCAATTCAGCCTTAGATGGTTGGCGCAACGGTATCGATTTGGACGGAAAATACACTTTGCCCGCTCAAGTTACAACACTAAAACACCAAGATAACCATACCCTGCTAGAAGTTGTATTGACAGAAGGGCGTAATCGACAGATTAGACGGGTAGCAACCCAACTGGGGCATCCAGTCGCCGATCTACATCGGACTAAGATTGGGGACATTAGCATTGAGGGAACTTCCTCGATGGAGATCGGTTCTCATCGCCAGTTGCGACTAATAGAGCTACAAAGCCTCCAGTCTGGGGCTATTACAAAAATTTCTCAGCCAAATTAAAAGATTGGAATTACTGCGATCTGCTCGGAGCTAGATTTTCAAACATAGAATTAGATTAATATCCATCCAGTAAACTACCCCACCACCCCCGATCGTGACCCTACTGACACCACTCAAGCACATTACCGCTTTTAAATTATCTAAGTTGCCAATTTTTGCTAGTGTAGCTGCTTGGCGTTCACTAGTAGAACGTCGCCACTCAAAGACACCGATGCTTGCTCCCAGCGATCCCGATGCTTTACCCCTAACTCCGACCGAAATTTTCGAGCAAATTGGCGGTACCTTGCGACAATGGCGGGAATATTATCAGTTATCGATCGATGATGTGGCATCGCGGACACAGATTCAACCGCGATTAATTCAAGCGATCGAGGAAGGTCATATTGAAATGTTACCAGAATTGATCTATGTCAAAGGGATGGTCAAGCGGTATGCGGATAATATGGGCTTAAATGGTACTGAAATCTCTCACCATGTGTCAGTATTAGAACCCGCAGCCACGAAGTTTACAGTGATCCCGCGATCAACAATCGGGTTCAACACAACCCCGCAAATCAAGCCTTTCCATGTTTATCTAGGTTATACCCTAGCAATTTTTGGTGTTGGGGCTGGAAGCTCTCATCTACTTAATAATGCGATTAAACCACAGACGACCCTTGTCAATACAAGCGTCGCTCAACCCCTACAAACTGCTGTAGTTGCGCCTGTAGCCATTCAACTCCCCGATGTACCCATCGAGATCGCTGTCAAGGCTCCAAATTGGGCACAAATTGGGATTGATGGCACTACCAAGTTTACAGGCATTCTCAAAGTTGGAATGCAGTTTAATTGGACTGCGAAGAAGCAAGTAACTATCAATACAAATAATGCTGGTGGGTTGCTGTTTTCCCGCGATGGGCAACCGCTACAGCCATTAGGTAAAATTGGTCAGAAGCAATCTGTGACGATTAAGGTGATCAAGTAATGAAGTATTAAGCGTAGATCCAGGGTACCCATGAAGGGCACCCCTACAGATTAATTGTGTAGGGGTGCGCTGTCTTGTCGTTTTTTTATGCGGGGGTTTCCCCCGCATAAAAACGCCGCTTCATGGATACCCTCAGATCTGTGCTTTTACTAGTCTTTCTATGTTGCGATAATTTGTGTATTTGCGATCGACTCTCTCGATCGAGATCACCCTTAACACATACAATGAAAATCTAGACTTTTCTCCAAACTGCCCGTGATTACGCTGAAACCTGTCGATCGGCATCAAACCCTCACTATCAAGCCTCCCGCTGCTGGTGTGTCTCTACACGGAACATTACAAATCCCTGGCGATAAATCAATTTCTCATAGAGCATTGATGCTGGGAGCTTTGGCTGAGGGTGAGACGACGATTCAGGGATTATTATTGGGCGAAGATCCCCGCAGTACTGCGGCTTGCTTTACGGCGATGGGAGCCGAGATTTCGGAATTAAATACTAAGCTGGTAACAGTGGCAGGGATAGGTTTAGGACAACTTCAGGAACCTGTCGGGGTGCTTGATGCTGGAAATTCGGGGACGACAATGCGACTGATGTTGGGGATCTTGGCATCCCATCCCAATCGCTTCTTTACTGTAACTGGAGATGAGTCCTTGCGATCGCGTCCAATGTCGCGAGTAGTCAAGCCCCTAGCTGAAATGGGAGCGCAAATTTGGGGGCGCAAAAATAATTCCCTGGCACCTTTAGCTGTGCGCGGGCAAGAATTACAGCCGATTCACTACCATTCGCCGATCGCTTCCGCTCAGGTCAAGTCAGCTATTTTACTCGCTGGATTGATGACTTATGGGCGCACTACGGTCACTGAACCAGCATTATCGCGCGATCACTCCGAACGAATGTTGCGGGCGTTTGGGGCGCATATAGACGTAGATCCAGAGACTCATAGTGCGACGGTGACTGGCTATCCCACCTTACGCGGACAGCAGGTAATTGTACCTGGAGATATTAGTTCGGCAGCATTCTGGCTAGTAGCTGGATCGATCGTCCCTGGTTCGGAGTTATATATTGAAAATGTCGGGGTCAATCCAACTCGGACAGGGATTTTGGTCGCGTTAGAATTAATGGGTGCGGATATTACCCTGGAAAATCAGCGGGAAGTTGCAGGTGAACCCGTGGCAGATTTGCGGGTGAAACATAGCAAACTAAAAGCTTGTGAAATTGGTGGTGATCTGATCCCCAGGTTGATTGATGAGATTCCAATTTTAGCAGTAGCCGCAATATTTGCTGAAGGGACAACAATTATTAAAGATGCTGAAGAATTGCGCGTCAAAGAAAGCGATCGAATTAAAGTAATGGCATCAGAATTAACTAAAATGGGTGCTAGGA
>JAJAYU010000195.1 GCA_026786125.1 Chamaesiphon sp. | reverse complement strand
GCACAATTGTTTGTGATGGGTGACAACCGCAACAATAGTAATGATTCCCATGTTTGGGGTTTCTTGCCCAATGCAAATATTATCGGTCATGCCTGCTTCCGATTTTGGCCATTAGAGCGTGTCGGCATGAGGTAGGTGGATTAGTTGATAGTGGATAGTGAATAGTGGATAGTGGATAGATATGCAAACTTTTAGATAGGCGGAATTAAACTTCTACTCTCTACCTCTTACATCCTACTCTCTACGCGCTAATGTATTATTTTCCTCAAGATCCGCCGTATTTTGTTTTAATTGCTGGTTTACTTGCTGGTATCGCTTGTGGTGCCGCATTTGATGGCACTCTACGTCAAACTGTCAAAGATTGGTCGGTAAATCGCAAAAATATCCAACTCGCAACTGCTGACGATTTGAGTTTGCGACTGACTTTCTTGGGCATCTGTCTGGGAATTATTGTCTTTCTCTCGGCTGGTTTGGAGATCTTCGGATTCCCAACTTGGTTGGCTTACAGTATCGCACTCCCTTTGACCATTTTTATTGCCATTCTACTCTGGTTCCAGCTTCAGGTAGTATTCAAGCAACTCGATCGCGGTGGTTCACCTGCACTAGATCTAGATTCTTGGGAAGAGTAATTTTAGATCTAACATCTCCTAAACTATCAAGTTATTTGGTTCACAAACCCCACTTCTTCCGAGAAGTAGGGTTTGTATCATTTATTACTCCAAACTCCCAACTCCCAACTAAATAACTAATCGATCTAATTCAGCCAAAGCTACTTCAAAATCATCATTGACAATTCGATAGTCAAATTCGTTTTGTGCAGCGATTTCGACAGTGGCTTGCTCTAAGCGACAGGAGATCGCCTCCGCCGAATCTGTGCCACGCTCCCTGATCCGAGCCTCTAACGTTACGAGATCGGGCGGGAGGATAAAAATTCGTACAGCAGTCGGAAAAATCTTCGCTACCTGTCTGGCTCCGGCTAATTCAATCTCCAAGATTACCGAATTGCCCTGATCGATCTGAGCCTGAACTGGTTCGATCGGCGTACCATAGTAATTACCTGCAAATTCTGCCCATTCTAATAGTGCTCCAGCCGCGATTGTCGCTTCAAATCGATCGCGAGTATAGAAATAGTAATGAACCCCGTCAACCTCACCTGCGCGAGGCAATCTCGTCGTAGCAGAGGTTGATAAATATAGCTCTGGATGTCTCTCTAGTAAAGCCTTGAGTAATGTACCTTTGCCTACACCGCTAGGGCCAGTTAAAACTATCAATCTACCCGTCATATCTAGCTTGCGATCGCGATCATGGATTTAGATCGAATTGTACTCTCGATCGTCAATTCTACCTATAGCTATACTGGTTAAAAATTGAGTAGTATTTTATACTAGAAGATATTATACCTACAACTAACTGATACAGCTAAATTTTTAATAATATCTTCAAAGCGTTGGTAAATAGGGATCGAGCCATTAATTATCACTATGTACCACTGGCACAATTAGTTGATACCACATTAGCTCTAAAGGTTCATAAACCGAAATATACTCGATCGGGCAAAACCGAAACACACTCTAGCACATTAGCTTCAAAACCCTGTTCCCACAACCCTCGATCCGTAGTCTGGATCAATCCAATGTAAAAAAAGTGACACACGCTAACCGTATTTTCTTTTCTTAGCTCGTACATTCGATATGTAAGCAACTACCAGCTCACATCATCAGGGAACAAGCAAATCATGAACGCGCATCATCAATGTCTGCCAGCTACTAGCTCTCGCCAAAAACAACATCAGTCCAACATCGTCTTACTATCTGGTAAGCAGCCACTGCCGGAGATGTTGGTTGAAGCATTACAAACTCAAGTTACCGGATCTGTCGATCGAATTCAAGCAGTAGCCCAGAGAATCGAGATTGAGATTGATCGGATCTGTGCCAAAAGTGACCGAATTCAGAAGTCAGGAATTAGCGAATCTTGGCGGGTTGGGCTAGCCCGTCACCGTGTATCCAAATGTCTTTATTATTACCAGCTCGGTTCGAGGCAAGGTCGGATCGAACTGCACAGCCATCTTAGTTCGATCGTTTACAGATACATTACCATCCCCCAGTCTCAATTGGGCTTCCAAGCTAGATATTCACTGATTGAAGACTTCCTTCAGGAATTTTATACCGAATCGCTCAAAGTTTTCCGGCGCGAAAATGAACTAGGCGATACTTACACACCACGGAGCCTGCTCGAATTAGCCGAGTATATGGTATTTGCGGAATGCTATGGTAAACGCCGCATTCATCTCCGGTTTGGTAGCAGCCAACAATTGATCGTTCTCCGTGCCCAAACTTTTGCCAAGCGTCAACCTAATGAAACACCTGTAGATATCGAGCAAGCTTTTGATACAGCGAAGGAAGAAGCTGGTGATTCTGGCTCGAAGCTGATGCAACAGATCCGTGCCAAGATGGTATCTGATACTGCTGATTCCACCGATGGAGTTTTACGCGATCGAGTAATCGAGGAATTGGTTGCTTACTTTCAAGCTCAAAATCAACCTGCTTGTGTTGACTATTTACTCCTGAAGATGGAGGATCTTTCGGCACCAGAAATCGAAAAAACCCTCGGATTGACTACCAGAGAGCGAGATTATCTCCAGCAGAAATTCAAATATCATATCGAAAAGTTTGCGCGAGTCTCTAATTGGGAAATAGTCCACCAATGGCTGGGCGCGGAGCTGGGGCATAAATTAGGCTTAACAGATCGTCAGTGGGAAGTGTTTGCAGCTCAATTATCGATCGAGCAGCAATCATTTATGCAGCTCAAACAATCTAACCACAGTGATAAGTCAATTATGGATACTCTCCGTTTGACGGAGAAGAAATTCAAACTACGTTGGTCGGAATTGTTGCAATTGGCGGCACAGATTCGGAATCAGTAATTTAGTTGTTTCGTTGTTTAAAAAACCCCTATCTCCAACTAGAGATAGGGGTTTTTTAATATTTTGGGACTTTAACGAAAACCCCAGACAAAATAGCTATGATGGTTAATAAGTAAGGGTTT
>JAJAYU010000194.1 GCA_026786125.1 Chamaesiphon sp. | reverse complement strand
GCTTCAATATAGTTATTGGGAGCGATCTTGATGGCTTGAATCCAATACTCGGCGGCTTTGCCTAGAGCAGCTTCGCTGGCTGTCATGTCACCTTCATCGGCGGCTTTTTCACCTTGATAGTGATAGATAACAGCGATATTGTTGAGAGCTTGACAGAGGCGAGAATTTAGCTCGACTGCTTGGAAATATAGTCCCAGTGCTTTCTCATGTTCGCCGTTACTGGCATGGATTAAGCCCATATTGTACAGGATATAACTGCGATCGTAATCATTTTCTTCGAGACGCAGAGCTTCTTCGTAGTTATCCAGAGCTTCGGCGTATTCGCCATCCGCTTGAGCAGACATCCCATCGCGATAGTAAACAAAGGCTTCTTTGGCGCTTTTGCTGGTGGGCATCATCTTCAGTAGCATGTCTGCCATGACGGTGAAGCTTTTATCGATGAAGTTATCGTTTTTCTGGGTTCTTGGCATCTTGGTTAGATTAGGCGGTGGTTCAAGTATTTTTACTTATAGCTACTTATTTTATCGTTTTGAGCACCGAAACTGGATGCTAAGTTTGTTTCTGCTGCGTTTCGTAACAAATAACTATTACCCAGTCTTATCGAGGTTAAATGCCTGGGTTAGCACTGTTTGCTCTTTGGCTCGAAGGACATAAGGTTCGAGTTGGCTGGCTGACCAGCCAGTCAGTGTCTGCATCGCTTCCAGGGTTAAGCCTCTGACTAGTAGCTCCACACACCAAGTCGATTGCGGCTGATTGATCGCGGGTGTTGCACCTGTCGGGGTAATGATTTCACGGACTAATTCTTGCCACTGTTGACATAAATCTAATTCAGTTAGAGCCAGACCATCGACTCCAAGAAACAAAGCCTCCTGAGCATCTTTACGACTTTTGAGCCACTGTGTCAGGGGATTTTTGAGATAGGAGCCATACCGCTTGCCCATAATCCACTGATTGATCGGGACTTGACGCGCCGATCCTTGGGTAATCTGAAATAACTGTCGATCAATCATACTCAGATGATTAGATCGAGTCAACAACACAATCTCACTGGCACTCAATCCAGCTCCAAACAACACGTAGGCAAGCGCGTAAGTCTGTAAGCTGTGTTTTTTTGCTTGTTGTAGGATCTGATGGACGATTGGTTCAGGTAGATCGAGTGGAATTGATTGATGATTGGATTGATGCTCGGATCGATTAATTGAAGCTGGCTCAGAAGTACCTTGAGGTACCGCACCTGCTAAAAATAGGGCAACAACTCGATCGAGGAAATCCTCCCGATCCCGCCACAGCCCATGAAATTCGCTAGTTAATTCGATCGTGGCATAGCCAAATAGCAGGGTATTTAATAAGCTCGCCAATTGTTCGACAGGTAATTGTAGCTCGGACTTTGACTCGCCCAGATTAGTCTTGAGATACTTGGCTACCCGCCGATTTGCCAGATCGAAACTCCGCCCCAATCCTTGGCGATTCTCGATCGAATATTGTCCCGATTCGCCCACTAGCGATCGAATTACGGCTGGAGTCTGTTCTAGTGCCTGAAGACAGGTATTTGCATACTCGCGCAGCATCTGGGGCAAGCTACTACTTGGTTCGAGTTTGGTAACTAAGTTTTGCCCCAATTGGGCGAATACATCCGCATCTTCGATCACCGCCAGGAGCAAGCCATGCTTGTTGCCAAATTGCCGAAACAACGTCACTTCATTGACCTGAGCTAATTCGGCAATTTGCTTGGTAGTAGTCTCACTGACCCCTTGACTAGCAAATAATTCGATCGCCGCATGAATTAATTTCTGTCGAGTCAGATTGCGCGAAGATGGCATGACGGAAGGTTTCTGAAGATGTGTTGCGATAGCCATTAAGGATAAAATGCAAGTACCACTTGCAGATCTGAAAAAAGATTGTTAAGATATAAATGCAAGCGTTACTTGCAACCTATTACTTTTACTATACCTAGATACCTGCGCTGTGTCGAAGAATTAGGGGTTGGGGATTAGGGGTTAGGCGTTAGGTGAATCTATACTAACGCGCCAATTGAAACCCACAGTCTAAAATCCATAGTCTGGAACTCATAGCTCACCACCTAAAACCTAATTACTTATGACTGCCAATTTTACGGAAACGAAAGCACAAAGGCAAGTTGATACAACGCCATTGAGTTGGACAAATGTATTTTTCTTTGGATCTTTCCATCTAGTCGCATTAGCGGCACCGTGGTACTTTAATTGGTCTGCACTAGGAGCAGCAATTTTTCTCCACTGGCTATTTGGGTCGATCGGAATTTGTTTAGGATTTCACCGTTTGCTGACACATCGCAGCTTCACTGTACCTAAACCGTTGGAATATGTATTTGCTACCCTCGGTGCGTTAGCTCTCCAAGGTGGGCCGATTTTCTGGGTAGCCGGACACAGGCAGCATCATCTATACACGGAAGATTGGGACAAAGATCCTTACTCAGCGAAACGTGGATTCTGGTGGAGCCACATGCTGTGGATTTTCTATCCTAAATCAAACTTTTTCAATCTTGATGAATATAAACGCGCTGCACCAGATTTAGCAAAAGATGCTTACTATCGGTGGTTAGATAAATACTTTCTGTTTCTCCAAATTCCAGTCGGATTGCTATTGTACGCGATCGGCGGTTGGTCATTTGTGATTTATGGCGTATTTGTCCGTGCGGTAATTCTCTGGCACAGTACTTGGTTGATCAATTCCGCTAGTCACATGTGGGGCTATCGGTCACATGAAGCTGATGACAATTCGCGAAACCTTTGGTGGGCAGCATTATTAACCTACGGCGAAGGCTGGCACAATAATCATCATGCTTATCCAAATGTCGCTAAAGGTGGTTGGGCTTGGTGGGAAATCGATATGACTTGGTGGTCGATTAAGTTATTACAAAAGCTTGGTTTAGCAAAACGGGTGATTTTACCACCGACAACTTAGATCTCTTTTTCATTGAATTAAAATAAAGCCTCGACTCTGGTAGTTGGGGCTTTATTTTAAGATTGAATCAGGCGTAGGTTGGGTTGAGCGGAGTGAAACCCAACAAACACAACAAAAGCTTAGAAATGTTGGGTTGTCTCCTGAAGGAGAGGCTCCGCCAACATTCTTCAACCCAACCTACCAACGAGCCTACGATTTAATTTAACGGTGAGAGAAGATATCCTCGTACTGCAACAAATCTAGCGAGATAATTGTCGGTAGAGCCTTAAAACAATCCTGTGCCAATTCCCACCGATCTTCGCGTTGTAACTTAACTGTTAACTTCTCCCGCATACTAATCAGGTAGCGGACATCATTTGCCGCATAGCGAAGCTGATCCTCAGTGAGATTTTCCGCATCGCCCCAATCTGAACATTGAGCAGATTTATCGAGTTCTACCCCTTCCAGTTGCTGCACCAATGTCTTCAAACCGTGACTAGATGAGTAGGTTCGGATCAGTTTACTGGCAATTTTGGTACAGAAAATTGGTTGGGTTTCAATTCCCAACCGATGACGCAATTGAGCGACATCAAATCTCGCAAAGTGAAAAACTTTGGTAACTTGAGCCGCTTCCATCACTCGCTTTAAATTAGGTGCCGCAGTCTGTCCTTTGGCAATCTTGATTACCGTCAACAATCCAGGCGAAAACAATTGAACTAGGCATAACCTGTCGCGAATATAGTTTAAGCCCATTGTCTCAGTATCAACGGCGATCGATTCAGCCGTTAGATACCGAGCAGTGGCAGTATCATCTAAATCTCGATCAAATATCTGAAAATCTTCCATATTGAGCGGAGCCAGTCGTAATTAATCAGCATCTTTTACATACCATGCTTTTTTGATAAAAATTTGGGTAAAGTAAGTTTCACCCCTAGCATTTTTGACTGATCCAATCCCAGTTAGATCATAACGACCGACCATATTTTTTTGGTGTCCAGGACTGCCGATCCAGTCTTCCACCGCGATTGCCTCAGGCTGTGCGTAGCCGACGCTGTAGCCGACATTTTCGGCGGCACTACGGTAGACAATCTCCTTAGCAACTGATTGAACGCGATCGTTAAAACCTTGATGTCCGATCCGTCCGATTTTAGCCATTTCTTCGCTGTGTGCCTTGGCTTGAGCGGAAATAATCGGATCCAGAGTCAACGGGGGTAAATTCTGGGACTGCCGATATCGATTGACTCGATTGTAAATTGATATTTCGGAGCTATTCATGACAACAGCAGGTATTGATGGCAAATTTTTGGGTGCGATCGATTGCGGCTCAGTTTGTGGCAGCCCTTCTGTGGGTAAACTAATGCTAACATCCGCTTTGACTGTAGGCATGATCGCCATGACAGTAATTAATGTCCAGAAAGTGCCTAGTATGTAGTATTTCATCTGAGTTTACTCAATGTTTTAGGTAGATCCGCTAGTTTCGACCCTCAATCGGGAACATTCACCATCGAATCAATCCAAAATGACATCATCGATCAAAATTAACTGCGATCGATCTCATAGGTATGGTGTAATCTGGGAAATAGTCAACTCTGACATCCTCGGTCAAAAATTCGCTAAAATAGTAACTACGATCGATCTAAACTATCGCCATGACATCCTACTCTGCTGCCTCTGCTCGTGCTGAAATGAGTGAACTGCGTCGGCTCAAAAGTTTGCTCCCACCAGAACTCCAAAGCTGGGTAACTGTGGAAACTACTGTCGAAGTCAATCCGCCCCTAGTTCGCAGTGAAGAATTGGGCAAAGATCAAGTTGAAATCCAGATCGATCTCATCAAGTGGGAACGGCTGGCTCTAGATCAACGAAATCTGTTATTTTGGCATGAAGTCGCACGAGTCCAAAATGATACGATCTCCCGCGATGGCTGGGAAATGGCAGCTCTCGCGATCGGTCTGGGCGGTGCTGTAGGCGAGTTATGGGTACAAGATGGTCTATTACTAATTCTCGCCTTGGGACTCTGTGGCGTATCTGGTTATCGCTTGTATGCCCGCAATAATAGCGATCGATATCTCAAAGAAGCGATCGACGCTGATGAAAAGGCGATCGCCCTAGCCACCCGTTTCGGATATACCCTACCTAATGCCTATAAGAGTCTGGGCAGTGCCTT
>JAJAYU010000193.1 GCA_026786125.1 Chamaesiphon sp. | reverse complement strand
GGGCGCGCAAACCGTTGTGACGATCTCTAATACTAGTGCCGGACAACAACAAAGAACGGTCAATAGTTTAAATACAGGGATCTGGATCGTACCACCGGAAATGTCGATCGACCCAACTGGCGGGACGCTGAAAATTACCACCCCCACCGGAGCAGTCCTGATGCAGGTACGGGGTAATAGTATTCAGATCCAAAGTGCTCACAGTGGCGAACATCAATCTAGCACCAGCAACAGTTCTACCTTCACTGCTGGGATGGCACCGATGCAACCGATGCAGCCGATGCAAATGGGTAATATGCAGATGAACATGCAGCCAATGGTGATGAAAATGGGCGATATGGAACTAAATATGGGTACAACTGCTAGTCAGTCGAAGTTTTGCAGTCAGTGTGGAACTCCGGTAAAACCCGCCGATAAATTCTGCGCTAGTTGTGGACATAAATTAGCATCATAAGTTGACCATTTTCATCATTGCTGCGGGATATCGATCGCCAGCAGCAGCTCCTTTTGGTAAGATGGTATCGATCGTCTGGAGATCTGCGGCAGTTAATTCGATCTCTAATCCGCCCAAATTTTCGAGCAGGTAGGAAATACGTTTAGTGCCAGGAATGGGGACAATATCATTGCCGAGCTGAAGCAACCAAGCGATCGCCAACTGTGCGGGTGTACAATGCTTTCGATCGGCTAATCCTCGAATTTGGGTAACTAAATCTAAATTACGTTGAAAATTCTCACCCTGAAATCTGGGAGATGTCCGCCGCCAGTCATTAGCGGCTAAATCCTCAAAAGTCTTAATATCCCCAGTCAGAAAACCTCGCCCCAGTGGACTCCAGGGGACAAAGCCAATATTTAGCTCCCGACAAGTAGTCAAAATGCCATCTTCCACATCGCGACTCCAGAGTGAGTACTCGCTTTGCAATGCCGAAATCGGATGAACGGCATGAGCGCGGCGGATCGTCGATTCAGATGCCTCTGATAAGCCCAAGTATCGCACCTTACCTTCGCGGACTAGTTCCGCCATTGTTTCAATTGTATCTTCGATCGGTGTAGTCGGATCGACCCGATGTTGATAGTATAGATCGATCGTCTCTACACCTAACCGTTTCAAGCTGGCTTCACAAGCTGATCTCACATACTTAGGACTACCCTGAACCGGAATATTTTCACCGCCTTGATGGATATTGCCCAGCCCAAATTTCGTGGCAATAATCACCTTGTCGCGCTGGTTTTTAATCGCTTTACCGACCAAGGTTTCATTGTGCCCTGCCCCATAAGCATCCGCCGTATCGAGAAATGTGCAGCCCAGCTCGATCGATTTGTGAATGGTGGCAATTGCTTCTGACTCATCTGCCGCACCATAAACACCCGACATGCCCATGCAGCCTAAACCCAGAGCTGAAACTACTAATTCTTCGCCGAGTTTGCGAGTTTGCATCCTTCAATCTCCTGTAGACCCTTTCGCTCATGGTAACAGTTCAGGCAGCATTGATTACTGGGTATAGCCCAACCGCTTGGCTAGTTGGTAGCCTAATAGGATGCCGACTACCCCACCAATAATACTAAACAGAATCCCCATTAACGAAAATGAATCGTCACCCCACAAACTAGGAATATAGCTACCGCCAACAGTGCCAAAAAATGACCCTAGTCCAATTAGAAATTTAGTCATTTTATTAAAATATCTGAAAATATCGTTTGCTGATATTTTTAGAATGCCCAAATTGATTAATAAAATAAATCCCCAGGTGCGGTTAGCTAGCGGTTAAAACCAACTCTTAACTCCCAACTCCGAACTTTAGCCAGCAAAAGTACCCACTATCAGGTACAATATTAACAGATATTTACAAAGTTTAGTAAATCTCGATCGAGACAATTAGAGTTCTAACTCCACAATTTATGAGCATTCCCATTCGTAACGTAGCCATCATCGCGCACGTAGATCACGGTAAAACCACCCTTGTTGATGCACTTTTGAAACAATCCGGTGTTTTCCGCGAAGGGGAGGAAGTGCCTATTTGTGTAATGGACTCCAACGACATCGAACGCGAGCGTGGGATCACAATTTTATCCAAGAATACCGCAGTTAAGTACAAAGACACCCTGATCAACATTATCGATACCCCTGGACACGCGGACTTCGGTGGTGAAGTCGAGCGGGTATTGGGCATGGTTGATGGCTGTATCTTGATTGTAGATGCCAATGAAGGCCCGATGCCCCAAACTCGGTTCGTATTGAAAAAAGCCCTAGAAAAGGGTTTACGGCCGATTGTAGTTGTTAATAAGATCGATCGGGAGCTAGCATCACCCCACGTCGCAGTGGACAAAGTGCTAGACTTGTTCCTCGAACTCGGTGCCGATGACGATCAATGCGACTTCCCCCACCTATTTGCTTCTGGTATGGCTGGCTATGCCCAGAATGACATGGAAACTAAAGGTACTGATATGGTACCAATGTTTGAGGCGATCTTACGGCATGTTCCACCTCCAGTTGGAGATGCAGACAAGCCATTGCAACTGCAAGTTACCACCCTTGATTATTCCGATTATCTGGGACGGATTGTGATCGGCAAGATTCACAACGGTACGATCAATATGGGTCAGCAAGCTGCGTTGATCAAAGAAGATGGTTCGATCGTCAAAACCCGAATTACTAAGCTCTTGGGCTTCGATGGCTTGAAGCGGATCGAAATTGCTAGTGCGACTGCTGGTAATATCGTGGCAGTCACCGGATTTGCCGATGCCAACATCGGTGAAACGATCACCTGTCCCAATGAGCCAATGGCTCTACCAATGATCAAAGTAGACGAACCTACTTTGCAAATGACTTTCTGCGTCAATGACTCACCATTTGCAGGTACTGAAGGTAAAAGTGTCACCTCGCGCCAAGTCCGCGACCGACTGTTCCGCGAGTTGGAAACTAACGTGGCTCTGCGCGTCGAAGAAACCGACGAAGCCGACAAATTTGCGGTAGCTGGACGGGGTGAACTTCACTTAGGTATTCTGATTGAGAATAT
>JAJAYU010000192.1 GCA_026786125.1 Chamaesiphon sp. | reverse complement strand
GTATATAATATGTCGGCAATTGCTCTAGAGTATTCTTTCAGGTTTCTTGTTTGTTCTGGAGTCATTATTTTTCGGCCATTGTTGATAGCTTTAATTATACTCTAACCCACATTCCGCACTTAGGATAAGTAGCATGAAAAAAGCCTAATTTTACGTGGTCTCAATTTTCAAAATACAACTGGCAACATGCCTGAATCGGCGGATCTTCGCGATCAAAAAAGTGAAGTGCGGAATGTGGGATCTAAGTATCGATCTCCTCTCGATGAGTATTTATACTCATCGCAAAAGTGTTATGCTCCCAATGCAAGAGTACCCAGTCGCGTATTCTGGAGATTATTTTCAGTGATAATTCTTGCCAATACTGGAAATGCCGTAATCGACATCGCCGCACCTAAAAATAAGGCAAATGCCGTAAACGAAACACCATTATTCGAAAGGACTGGATAAATTAATAATGATAAGATTCCAGCTAAGGAAAACGGTACTAAAATACTGACACCTGATGTCACAATGGCTGTCTTGAGATTGCCCTGTAAGTATTTTGGATCTAATTCTAAGCCAATCAAAAACATGAAAAAGATCAAGCCAATCTGCGACAATACATTCAGAAAAGGGATCGCAGTTTGAGGAAATAATGCACCCGCTAAATCTGGAGCCAGCCAACCTAATAATGAAGGTCATAAGGCAATACCTGCAACAATTTCACCAATTACTAAAGGCTGCCCGATCGATCTAAATAACCACCCAACTAATCGCTATCCACCAATTACAACTAGGACTTCAATTAAGGTGAGGACAACGGGATTCATAGGAAAATGGGGGATAGTGAATGGTGGATAGTGAATGGTGGATGGTGGATGGTGAGATCTGTAGGTTGGGTTGAAGAATGAAACCCAACACATCCAGTGAATAGCCGTAGTGTGCATAATGCCCACCAGATAGATCTCAGCTAATTATCATCAGCTCGATTCCTTATTTCAACAATAGTCATCCAACCTATTTTTATTTCTACTTCCATTTTCTAATAAATTCTGATCCTTTATCTCTGCCGTGACGATATACCGCTACCAAGCCATCTGGAGTCGCTTTGGTAAAGTCCACACCTAATTCCTTGAGATGGACATCGGGACGGATGATATGAATGGGTACACCGCGACTATGGGTGGGAATCGGTTCGATATGAAACATATCCTGATACATCGTGCCTGGCTCGTTGGAAATCGCGATCGTTTCCTGATATCCTGCTGATACCATTGCTAGTGCTGGACACAGACAAGTATAAGCCGCATCGACATAGGGCTTACCATCAATCCAGGCTGGAATCTCCCAAGCGTGCATAATCCGCGAGGAAGCATAGGCGACAGCCGGAAAGTTATTCGGCGTAATTCGATGATTCGGTTCGGGGTGATGGGTGCTAAATAAGGTGAATCGCAAATTTGTATCTACCCAACTGCGATCCTTTTGCACCGAGGCGCGGAGTAACCGCTTCCCTAAATCCTGTGCGAGGTGTGTTTGAGTTTGCTCGGCGGCAGTAGGATCGATGACGGCATTAGTGGCGATGTAGAGAGTGGGAGTCTGAGGTTGATATAAATGTTGTCGCAACTGCTTGCTAAAGACGCGAATTCCCCGTTGCACCACCTTGCTCATATTTTGGGCAGGATCTTGTAATGCTGACAAGCCTGCTAACCAATAGTCTACCCCTAAATTGCTGGCTCGACCAATCGCTGCCCAACTAGTCGGGATTACTGACGAAGACGCGGCTGCATAGGCATCAGCGACGATGCCAGCCTCTTCTAGTGCGGTCAAAACTCCATGAGCAAAAGCTCCTTTGAAGCTGCCTACAGGAGTAGCGATTGCCAAAGATTTTCGCGTCACTATACATTCAATACAAATTTAACCGATCTCCATCTTAAGGCACCAGCAACGATCCCAACCACAAAACACCTTCTACCGATAAATCCCCTAAGCTAAAGATATTGCAATCCAGTTAGAATATTTGGCTGAGGAGGGAAACGTGACTAAAGATTTTCGTCGGTGTGTTAGTTGTCGTAAGATTGCACTCAGAACTGAATTTTGGCGGGTGGTCAAATGCCACCCATCAAATCAAATTGCGATCGATCTAGGCGATACTTTACACCAAGGACGTTCGGTTTATCTCTGCCCAACTGCTGAATGTCTACAACTAGCACAGAAAAAAAACCGCTTAAGTAAATCCTTGAAAACTCAAGTCTCTCAGGATATTTATCAGGCTTTAAGCTTTAGGATTTAGGATTTAGGATTTGGACTTTAGCATCGAAGTACGTCTATCAATTATCAATTATCTAATAGCTATCATCATCGACATGAGCGTGGACAGTTAGTTCGTGATTGACTCGGTTGAGTCGATCGGATATGGCTTTACGCCATTCTAAACTAACCTCAGGATCGGCTAATACTTCCTGTGCTGATTGACGATACATGGCACTGGTAGTTGTATCAACTTGATCGATCTGGGCGAGATTGTCGTAGACAGTTTGCAGTGAGATTTGCATTGTATTTACCTCAATGGATTGATTAATCGATCGTAACGTCTGAACTATGATTTTTCTGAATAACAGATAAACTGTGATTTTTGATGATGGATTATCGTTAAATAATTTCAATCATAGTTCAGACAATTATCTATGGCAGATCGGTACTTCCCATCAAATAGAGATCGCACTCCCGTGCCACACCGCGACCTTCATTAAATGCCCAGACCACCAGACTTTGACCGCGACGACAATCGCCAGCGGCAAAGACACCAGGAATATTGGTGGTGTACTGCTCATGTTCGGCTTGAATATTACTGCGCTGATTACACTCAATGCCGAGGGCTGTCAGTAACGGCTGTTCGGGTCCGAGGAAGCCCATTGCTAGCAGTACTAACTGAGCAGGATTGACTTTTTCAGTGCCAGGGACATGTTTGAGGGCAAACTGGCCCTGTTCATTGCGTTTCCACTGGACTTGCACCGTATGAACGGCGGTGACATTGCCGTTTTCGTCACCCTCAAATTTAGTCGCAGTGGTGAGATAGGCACGCGGGTCGGCTCCAAATTTAGCAGCGGCTTCTTCTTGACCATAGTCCATTTTGTAGACTTTCGGCCATTCGGGCCAAGGATTGTCGGCAGCACGTTTGAGTGGTGGTGTGGGCATGATTTCCAGTTGCTCGACACTGTTGCAATTGTGGCGGATCGAGGTGCCGACACAATCTGTACCAGTATCACCACCACCGATGATGATCACATCCTTACCTGCGGCAGAGATGAACTTGTCATTCTCTTTACCATCCAAGACAGCTTGAGTATTGGCGGTGAGGAAATCCATTGCGAAGTGAATGCCGTTGAAATTGCGACCTTCGATCGGTAAATCACGGGGTTTGGTCGCTCCAGTGCAGAGGATAACAGCATCGTAATCTTTTAAAAGATCGGCAGTGGCAAGATCTTTGCCAACTTCAACGTTACAGGTAAAGGTGATGCCTTCAGCTTTGAGCAATTCGATCCGGCGGAGGACGATTTGTTCTTTTTCTAGCTTCATGTTGGGAATGCCGTACATCAGCAATCCACCTGGTCTGTCAGCGCGTTCTAATACTGTTACCCAGTGTCCCGCCTGATTTAGTTGTGCGGCGGCACAGAGTCCAGCGGGGCCAGAACCAACGATCGCAATTTTCTTGCCTGTGCGCTTTGCGGGTGGTTGAGGGACGATCCAGCCTTCTTCCCAGCCTTTATCAACGATCGAGTGTTCGATGCTTTTAATCGTCACGGGGGACTTGTGGATGCCCAGGACGCAAGATCCCTCACATGGCGCGGGGCAAACTCTACCAGTGAATTCAGGGAAGTTATTGGTTTTGTGCAGCCGATCCAGGGCTTCACGCCAGAGTCCACGATAGACGAGATCGTTCCATTCTGGAATCAGATTGCCGATCGGACAGCCACTGGCCATCCCTGCAACCATGTTTCCCGTATGGCAAAATGGCGTGCCGCAATCCATACATCTAGCCCCCTGATTGCGGAGGGTTTGGTCAGGTAGGGGCAGGTGAAACTCATCCCAGTTGTGGATTCGATCGACTGGTGAAATTTCGCCTTCGACTTCGCGCAGGTATTCAATAAAGCCTGTTGGTTTTCCCATCGAGATTAAATATAAATAATTGTATAGGTACCAACCCAGTTTGCGATGGTGTTGGAGGTTTTAATACTGCTATTTGCAAATTGCCACCATTGCCTATTTTAGATCTATACCGACTTATCCAAAGAAGTCGGTTTTGTATCTTAATCATTTACGGTTAATATGCCTTACACTCCATCTGGATCTATACCCATCGCTCTGAGCCGTTCCGCCAAGCGAAGATTTTTTGCTTCTGCTTCTTGTGTCCGTTGGCGTTCCAGTTCTAGCAACTCCCCACCCCAGAGCACTAAATCCCCTGATGGATTCCACCATCGGAGCCAACAACCTGCATAATCAGCTTTTTCCCCAATCCAAGTTCCCAAAAATAAACCTAAAGATTCAATCCAAAAGCGTTGATCTCGATCGGGAGAAGCTAGTTGATATTTTCCATCCAATAGATGATAGACCTCTAACACCTGAAGTTGAGGATGAAAAATCACATAAGTGGGAACTTTTAAAATCTGTTCATAAAAGTACCACTTACCGTAGGGATAGTGGGGGTTGACTGAATATTCACCTCCATCAGTGGCTGAGATAAACTCCATCACAATGCTGGGGAGATCACCCTCTGCACGAGGAGTATAGCTGCGACGAGCTTCACCATCAGGGAATGGCTTCCCCGCAGGAATATACACCCAGTCAGGAGCTTTAACGACAGTTTTTTGATCGACAGTCGCACAGATTCCAAAATTAGTCGCAATTATGACTGATTCAATCATTAAGCCAGCTAGCTCTAGCGATTCGCGCAGAGCCGCAGCTAGCAGCGGTTGTAAGTTACTTTCCACTGGTTCGTCGGGTAATACAAAATCGAGTGGGAGTTTTTCCCAAGTGATGGAAAGCGGTATCTGCGGAGATTGAACGAATAGTGTAGTCATAATCGATCGCTAACTGCAAATGGAGTCAGAATTAGCTCTAGTTTAACAGTCCCAATCTCGACTGTCATAATTTAATAAAGATCCCCGACTTCGCCAAGAAGTCGGGGATTTAGATAACTACCCTCTCAATTAGGATGTTTTTAAAAACAAATCGGCTGAAATCTAATAACTGTCTCCCGTATATCCAGCATCTTGATAGTCAGGCTGATAGTGGGACTGATATTCGTCAGATCGACGTTGAGATTCAACTTCCGCCATTGCTGCGACAGGATCGTATTTGTCGCTATCTTTGATGTCGATTTTCCAACCAGTTAATCTTGCTGCTAGTCGGACATTTTGACCTTCCTTGCCGATTGCTAAACTCAACTGATCCACAGGTACAAGTACATGCGCCTGACGACCTTCGGGATTGACGAGTCGAACTTCATCAATTCGGGCTGGACTGAGGGCATTGGAGATATAAGTAGCGGGATCTGGCGACCACCGAATTACGTCAATTTTCTCGCCCTGTAGCTCACCCACCACTACTTGAATCCGCGCACCCCTTGCACCGATACATGCACCTACGGGGTCTACATCGCCTTCTAAGGTATCTACAGCGATTTTGGTGCGAGGACCAACGTGACGGGAGGTAGGAGTAGCTTCACGGGCAACGGCGACGATGCGGACTAGTTCTTCTTCAATTTCGGGGACTTCGTTGGCAAATAGTTCGACGACTAATCCGGCTGTTGCACGAGAGACGAGCAGTTGAGGGCCACGTTGGGAGCCTTCGCGGACTTTTTTGAGGAAGACTTTAAAGGTACGGCCGATTCGGTAGTTATCGTTTGGCAGTTGTTCTTTTTGGGGCAATTCAGCTTCCACATCTGGCTGCCCAAAGCTGCTATTTACCGATAGGATTACCGACTGACGTTCAAATCTAAGTACTTTGCCATTCAAGGCTGTACCTTCAAATTGCTCGAACTCTTCTTGAATAATTTTGCGTTGTTGATCGCGGAGTTTTTGGGCAAGTACTTGTTTAGCTTGGATTGCTGCCATCCGCCCAAAATCGTCACGTTCGGGAGTCACGTCTAGAACAACAGAATCTCCAATTTGAGTTGAATCTTCAGAGTCGTCTTGCTGGAGAATAGTTCTAACTTCTTCTAATGAAATCTCCCGATCTTCATCGGTGACTTCCGCGACGATCGTTTTAGTAGCAACTACTTGGAAGGCTTCTTCATCTAGGTTTAAAAATACATCAAAGTTGTCAAAATGATCTTCCTCAAACTGCATTTGATCCAGATGCTGGGATCTGCGATAGCGTTCGTAGCCTTTGAGGAGGGCTTCCCGCAAGGCTGTTTGTACCGCCGAACTAGGTAAGTTACGGTCTTTACTAATTTCATCAATCATCACTCGCAATTGAGGCAGACTGACGTTACTTTTCGGTTGTTTAGCTTTTGCCATATATAAGGGGGGTAGTTCGGCTCCGCTCACTAACCGGAGGGGAGAGAGGAATCAGAAAATATTAAAACGGTATAATTGATTGAGTTGTGAGTTAACAATTCAACTATCAACTATCAATTATCTAAGGACTGACAGCATCTAAATCATCTAAGGAAACTTTATCAACTGATTCTCTGGGGATTTCAATCATTCGTCCTTTTTTGTTCAAGTAGATTGTGGTTTCATCCCGACGAACGAGATTCCCTTGCCATTGGGGTTTGCCGTCAGCAGAATCTTTGGCAGTTACTTGGACTGCAAAGCCACTAAATGCATTAAACTCTCGATCGGTAGTCAGCTCTCTACTAGTACCAGGACTAGAAACTTCTAGTGCGTATTCAAAGGGGATTACCTCTGTGGCATCTAGCGCAGCTTCTAGAGCGCGACTCATGCGTTCGCAGTCTTGT
>JAJAYU010000191.1 GCA_026786125.1 Chamaesiphon sp. | reverse complement strand
TCCCCAAGATCGCCAACATGCCAGATCGTCGTGGAGTCTAGCTATCAATGAGTAAAATTACCAACTTATATACCGATGGAGCTTGTTCCGGTAATCCTGGCCCTGGTGGCTGGGGCACGGTTGCCTATTTTGATGATGGTAGCTGTCATGAATTGGGCGGTCGCGATGGAGCGACAACTAACAATCGGATGGAAATGCAAGCTGCTATTTCCGCGCTCCAATTTTTTGCCAGCACCAAGCAAACTACCCAATGCGTGGTTTATACCGACAGCGAGTATCTAATTAAGGGCATCACCCAATGGGTCAAAGGGTGGAAGAAAAAGGATTGGAAAACTGCTGCTGGTAAAACCGTACTCAATCAAGACTTGTGGGAAACACTCGACCTCCTCAACGGTCAAGTCCAGTCCCAAACCAAAGTCCCCGTCTCCTGGCAACACGTCCGAGGTCATTCTGGCAATGTCGGTAACGAACGCTGTGACACGATCGCCAGAGGCTTCTCGAGTGGTCAACCACCACAATTGCGGCAAAGTTCTACAATGGGGATAGCCGCACCGCCTCCTGTTACACAGCCCCCTTCAAAGTCTGTGACACCTATTCCTTCTCCCCCTGATTTGCAGATTGTCTCCATGTTAGAAGAACAGACTATTCATCTCGATAGTAACGATCACATCCCCCGCGAAGTCCGCGTCGCTCACCTCCACCATCTGATCGATACATTGCGGATTACTGATGAAATTGCCAAAAGCGGTTATCTAATCGCCAGTTCCGAGTTAGCAGATCTCATGGATATCAATCCTAGTGCTGTCACCAGTCGTGGCGATAGGTGGGCATGGCGCAATTGGGTTGTCTCTAGAGTCCGTAGGGAAGGTAATCAAATTCTCTGGCATCTAGAACGAGTCGATGGGGACTAAATTAATTAATAATTGATAATTAATACTTCGGCTATACTCAGTTATATCTTTTGATTCGCTGTCAACTGTCTGCTTGGTGCAACGCACGCTCCGGCAAAGACGTATCGAAGATGGAAACCGTCTAGCGACACGTCTGTGCGTACGCACACGAACTCGCCCTCCCCACTAAAAGATCTCAAATGGATTCTATAGATTGAAAGTACCGACCAGCACATTGGTATAATAGCTGAACCTAGTGAATCTCTCCAACTGCCCTGATGCCCTGGACATCCTTACATAGTCAACTTCATCAAAGTCTGATCGATCGACAGTTGCTGCCGATGGGGGCAAATGTCTTGTTAGGAGTATCTGGAGGACAGGATTCACTCTGTTTGGGGCAACTGCTCAAAGACTTGCAATCGCGCTGGAAATGGCAGCTAGCAGTCGCTCACTGCGATCATGGCTGGCTCCAAGATATCGGTATTGCCGATCGAGTGGAGCAAGTTACAGCAAACTGGATGCTACCATTTCACTGTGAAACTACTACTAATTTGCCAGAGACAGAAGCGGCTGCGCGGGAATGGCGATACCAGTCATTGGTGAAAATTGCCCAAAAAACTGGCAGTACTTATCTAGTCACCGCCCATACTCAAACCGACAGAGCTGAAACCTTCCTTTACAATCTGGTACGCGGTGCTGGTGCGGATGGATTGTGTGCGATGGATTGGTGCCGACAATTGACTCCGACGATTAAATTGGTGCGCCCAATGCTAGAAATTAATCGTACCCAGACAGGTAAATTTTGCCAGGAATATCATTTACCTGTCTGGGAAGATGCCTACAATCACGATCTTAAGTACGCCCGAAATCGTTTGAGAAAGGAGATAATTCCACGCCTAGCCGCTGATTTCAATCCCCAAGTTGAGAGTCATCTAGCACGTACCGCCGAGCTACTGCGGGCTGATGTCGAGTATCTAGAATCACTCGCCCGTGACTGGTATCAGCAAGCGATCGATGAGGAGGGTGTTAAACTCGATCGAGTTGTACTCCAATCAATCCCTCTCTCGCTCCAACGCCGAGTAATCCGCCAATTTTTCGCGCAGTCATTGGGGAAAATGCCCAACTTTAGTCAGATTGAAGCGACGATCAGGTTGATCAATGCTCCCAATCGGACGCGCACATCGACTTTAAGTGATGGACTAGCTGCTGAAGTGGATGGAAAATGGATTATTATTAGTTGATACTTCGGCTCATTTCGGCTCCGCTCAATGCAAGCCGCTCAGTACAAGTAATTGATAATTGGTTTTTATTGTAGAGATTAGACCATTGTTCTCTGATAATAATACATGATAATCTGGTTAAATCTAGTCGGAATTATTGCGATCGGTTGTGGCATGTATTTTAAATATACTGGTCTTGCGATTGCAGGTTGCACGATCTCAATAGTATTATCAGCACCAACTATCTATAGAAGCATTTGTGCTAAGTTACCAAAATCTATTTCTAATCGACAGAGATCGCAACTAGTTACCGCAATCACAATTACGATTGCGCTCGTTGTCTTGCTCAAAATTGGTGGATTGTTTAATAATATTGATACTTTGTCAGCTCGAACTGATTGGAATGCGATTGGAGCATTAGGCTTATGGAGTGGTGCCCTTGGTCAAACGGCAATCGCAACTTTAGCTGCTTATGTTTCCTGGCGGCAATATATAGTTTCTCGCGATTTGACGATCGAACAAAACCGACTCAACCGACTCCAAAATACGCTGACTCAACAGCAAACAATTGATAATTACTTTCAAGGAATTTCCGATTTAGTTTTAGATGACGAAGGTTTTCTCGAAGATTGGCCACAAGAACGTTCATTTGCGATCGGTCGAACGGCTGCATTATTAGGTAGTCTAAACGCTACGGGTAAAGCGCGAGTACTTCAATTTTTATCTCGTTCTAAATTGCTAACACCATTGCAACGAGATCTACGCTTGGGACGGGTAGTTTTGAATGGTAATGGTGGTTATGATGA
>JAJAYU010000190.1 GCA_026786125.1 Chamaesiphon sp. | reverse complement strand
TACTTGTACTGTTGGCGTTAGCCTTGCCTTTGGCATTGCGTAGCCGTTCGCGTAGCGTCTCCGATAGGAGAAGAGAAGTATCAACTAATTAAAGCTAATCGCCCCAGAATAAATCAACCCACGTTGAACATCGAGGGTAATCACCGTGCCGCCAGGAATGCTGCCTGTGGCATCCTTGACCCCAACAATGACGGGAATATCCAATCGCAAGCCTAACACCGCCGCATGACAGGTTAAACCCTCATCTTCGACGATGATCGCACTAGCATTGCGGATTGTATCTAGGTACTCAGCATTAGTTATCGTGGCAATCAAGATATCACCCTTGTTAAAATTAGCTAGATCTCTTGGGGTGCGGGCGATATGAGCAACTCCTGTCACTAAGCCTGTGCTGCTACCGATGCCGATCCCTCTGCCTAAAATTGCCGTAACTACTTCGACTTTGACGAGATCTGTTGAGCCAGCTACGCCTTGAGTACCAGACGTAATTACGACTAAATCACCTTCGTGAAGGAGATTGCTCGTCCGCGCCATATTGATCGCAGCTTGAAAATTGTCGTTGATGTTGGCTAAATCGAGCAGGAGCATCGGTTGAACGCCCCAAACGAGCTGGAGTCTGCGGGCTACATCGACATGGGGTGTAACGGCGAGAATCGGCTTGGATGGGCGAAACTTAGAAACACTTCGAGCAGTGGCTCCAGTTTTGGTGAAAGGGATAATGGCAGCGGCTCCAAGTTGTTCGGCGATATTTCCGACGGCTTCACTGATCGCATTGGGAATTGATCGCTTTTTGTCTTCCCAGCGGCGGGAAAGTTCGCCTTTTTCGGTTTCGATCGCAATTCTAGCCATTGTTTCGACAGCTTCGATCGGATATATTCCTACAGCCGTCTCATTGGAGAGCATTACCGCATCAGTACCATCCAAAATAGCATTGGCAACATCGGAAATTTCGGCGCGAGTACCACGGGGATTGTTCACCATGCTATCCAACATTTGAGTAGCCGTAATGATCGGAATTCCCATCCGGTTAGCGGTAGCGATTAATTGCTTCTGAATTCTGGGGACTTGTTCCGCAGGCATTTCTACGCCTAAGTCTCCCCGTGCAACCATCACACCATCACAGAGGGCAAGGATTTCTTCCATTTGTTCGATCGCTTCGTGCTTCTCGATCTTGGCGATCACCGGGACTTCTTTGCCTGCATTGGCGATCAATTCTTTGATTTCGATGATATCAGCGGGGTTGCGAACAAAGCTCAAAGCGACCCAATCGACACCTTGATCTAGCCCAAACATCAAATCCACCCGATCTTTATCAGTTAGAGCTTTGATTGACAGGTAGACTCCGGGGAAATTCACACCTTTATTATTAGATAGCGTTCCACCCACAACTACCTTACAATGTAACTCATTAGTATCGCGATCGACTCCAGTCACAATCATCTCGACCTTACCATCATCGAGCATGATCGTCGAACCGACTGGCACTTCATCAGCCAGGGTTTCGTATGTAACAGAGCTGATCGTCTGAGTACCTGGAATGATTTTACTCGTGAGTGTAAACGGATCGCCATTTTTGAGGACGATCGAGCCATCAGCAAATTTACCCAGCCGAATTTTTGGCCCCTGTAAATCTTGTAAAATGCCGACGGGTTGATTGAGTTCAAACGATATTTGTCGAATCAGACGGATATTAGCCAAATGGTCATCATGAGTACCGTGGGAAAAATTGAGACGTAGCGTAGTTGCTCCGGCTTGAATCAATTGTTTCAGTACTTCGGGGCTACTAGTTGCAGGGCCGATGGTAGCAACAATCTTAGTTCGGCGGAGGGAATCTCGCAATTGCATGAAGTTACAGTCAAAGGTGCAAAGGATCGGACAGGGGATGAAAATCTTGGCACAGCTTGAGTTTACCGCAAGTGATCGCGGCCAACGTCAATAGCGGCTCGAAATGATCCGGATTAGTCCCAGATATCACACAGATGGTATCACAGAACCGTTGTTAGTTACGCTCTAATCTATGAATAAGTTCGTAAATCTTCGGAGTCGAAGATAGTAAGTACAGGGTAGTAAAGTAGAGGGTAGAAGGTAGTAAGAGCCAAGATCACGGTTTAGCTTGTAAATTATTCTGGCTGAATGTCAGTTCTGAGCTGATTTTGGGGATAAATAGATGAAGTAGTCGATCGAATATTGACTCGCAATTTTTACAATTGATAATTGCTATGATTTTTGGTCAAACACCCCATTACCCACCACTAATCTTGATTGTCGATGACGATGAGGTCGTGCGCCAAATTCTGTGCCACAAGGTTCAGGCAGATGGCTATCAAGTGCGAACTGCACGGAATGGGGAAGAAGCAATTGTTATATATCAAGAGATCCAGCCAGACTTAGTACTAATGGATGCTGTGATGCCTGGCATGGATGGCTTTGAGTGTTGTGAGCAGCTTCAGCAGCTACCTGGCGGCGATCTGACACCAGTATTGATGATTACCGGACTCGATGATAGTATATCACTCGATCGAGCCTATGAAGTCGGTGCTGCCGACTATATCACCAAACCTATTCACTGGGCGGTATTACGCCAACGAGTCAAGCGAACCCTCAACCAATCCCATTTACATCGGCAATTAGAAGCTTCAAACCTAGCCCTGCGCCAAAAATCCGAGCAACTCCAGCACCAAAATCATCTGCTCGAACAATCGCGAAAGACAGCAGAATCAGCCAATAAAGCTAAAAGTGCGTTCCTAGCCGCCATGAGCCACGAGATCCGCACACCAATGAATGGGGTGATCGGGATGACTGGCTTATTACTAGATACCGAACTGACTCCAGAGCAACATGATTTTGTCAGTACTATTCGCCATAGTGGAGATGCCTTGCTCACGCTGATTAATGATATTTTGGACTTCTCCAAAATTGAGTCGGGCAAATTAGAACTAGATTACCAACCTTTTGATATCCGTGATTGTATCGAAGAAACCCTCGATCTGCTTGCACCCAAAGCTGCTGAAAAAAATCTAGAACTTGCCTATCTAATCTACAAAAATACCCCCAATCTACTCTGTGGTGATGCGACCCGAATTCGTCAAATCTTAGTCAATTTGATTGGCAATGGTTTGAAATTCACAAATTCAGGTGAAGTAATTGTCGGTGTAACCGCACGGAAGGTTAATTTTGTTGATCGAGATCTGATCCTCACATCTGAAGAGCCTAGCTATGAAGTCAGATTCGTGGTCAAAGATACCGGAATTGGAATTCCCCAAGATAAGATTGATCGACTATTTAAAGCATTTAGCCAAGTTGATTCTTCTACCACTCGAAACTATGGAGGTACTGGCTTAGGTCTGATTATTAGTAGACGACTTACGGAATTAATGCATGGTAAAATGTGGGTAGAAAGCAATGGAGAAGGCGGCTCAAACTTTTTCTTTACGATTATTGTTAAAGCAGCTACCACATCGACTCACTTCACCAGTAAAGAACAAATTCAACCAACAGAATTACAAGGGAAAAGATTATTGATTGTCGAAGATAATGCCACCCATCGTAAAATCCTCACGCTTCAAGCTCAAGCCTGGGGAATGTTCCCCCATCCGACTGAATCTGGTGCAGAAGCTCTTAAATTACTCAATTTGCGTGGACACTTCGATCTAGCAATTCTGGACATGTACATGCCTGAAATGGATGGATTGCAACTCGCCCAAAAAATCAGAAAATTTCCTGAGTATCAGCAGCTTCCCCTCGTCATGCTAAGTTCCCTAAGTATCAGCCGCTCTGAAATTGAGGCATCACAAGTTGATTTTGCAGCCACCTTAAACAAGCCGATTAAACAGTTTCAGCTTCAAGAGGTGCTTACAAGTATATTGGGTAAAAATCTAAATCAATCCTTATCGATTTCAAAAGTAAAATCTTCAAGCCAAAAATTCGATGAAGCTGTATTTCCGTTACGAATTTTATTAGCGGAAGATAATCTAGTTAACCAAAAAGTTGCCGTTCACATGCTAAAACGAATTGGCTATCATGCAGATGTTGTGATGAATGGTTTAGAAGTAATTGAACGCTTAAAACATCACGACTACGATGTGATTTTAATGGATTTACAAATGCCAAAAATGGATGGAATAGAAGCAACCCGCCGGATTATTTCCGATTTCCCTGGACATCGGTGTCCGACAATTATTGCCATGACAGCAAATGCGCTTGAAGGTGATAAACAAGAATGTCTTGATGCTGGAATGCATGACTATGTAACTAAGCCTGTTAAGATTGAGCAATTAGCTCATGCGCTGAGTCAGTGCCAACCATTATTGTTAGTGTAGGTTAATTAGTTGATAATTGATAATTGATAATTGATAGCTAGGTTACTAGGATGAATACTTAGATTCCGTATTTTCGTTAATGATTAAAGTTTATTATGTCATTTAGCTATGAGTATCTAATTCAATTTCGAGATACAGATGCAGCAGGGGTTGTGTATTTTGCAAGTATTCTTTCGATCTGCCATATTGCTTATGAAGCTTCTCTAATTGAATCAGGTATCGATTTGAAGTTGTTTGTGAACAATCCTGAGTTCGCGGTACCAATCACCCACGCATCGGCTGATTTTTTCAAACCATTATATTGTGGCGATCAAATCACCATCGAATTAACACCAAGATCGATCGATAGTTGTAGATTTGAGATAAATTATCAATTAAGCTCAGCGACTGCTATAACTAAGCATATCGTCATCGATCCCAGTACTAGAAAACGAAAAGAACTACCAGCAATTCTAACTAGCTGGCTAGGACATTGGGGTTGATCGATCCTCATCTTTACTATTGAGATATAATAGTAGGATATCTGAATTGCAAAGTAGCTAGTACAAATTAATATTCGATCTCAACAATCACCCCAATCGCTGTTTTATCTCAGTAGCTAAATTGTTGATCGACAACATAACTTGTTCACCACTGATCATATTTTTTAAGATACACTGCTGATTGTTAGCTTCTTCTTCACCAATTATCACGCAAAATATTACGCCTTGTTTGTCGGCGAGGGCAAATTGTTTTTTGAGTGGGCGTTTATCAAACGCAGTGGCGACTTTGATTCCAGATTGGCGTAGTTGTTGGGAAACTTGGAGATAGATCGGCATCAAATCTGATTGGAGATTTAAGACCATTACTTGCGTTGGTGTTGGAGCTAATGGTTGTAAAATGTTTGCCTTGAGTAATCGATATATCAGGCGAGTTAGACCGATCGATATCCCTACTCCAGGCATACTTTCGCCGATAAATGTACCAACTAATTCTTCATATCGACCACCAGAACAAATACTGCCGAGGGCTTCATGTCCGATTAAAGTAGTTTCATAAACTGTCCCTGTATAGTAATCTAAACCACGGGCGATCGATAGGTCAATACAATATTGACATTCGGGCACACCGAGATCTCTTACGCCATTAATTACAGTATTTAGTTCTTCGATCCCTAACTTAAATTGCTCAGAATTTGGTAGCTTAACGGCAAATTCATTTAGAGCGATTAGGACTTGATCGACATTACCTTTGATATTGATAAAGTCGATCACCTGTTGAGCTTGCTCTGATGATAATTCTTGAGTTGCTAATGCTGCTAATACTTTAGCTACACCAACTTTTTCTAAGGTATCGATAATATTAATACAGGTTTTGATTTGATCGGCTGATACACCCAATGAGCTAAAGAAACCAGTTAATACCTTCCGATTATTGATCCGAATCAGAAACTCGCC
>JAJAYU010000189.1 GCA_026786125.1 Chamaesiphon sp. | reverse complement strand
GGGAGCGAAAAGTGCGGTCTTGGGGTTTCCCCAAGTAGAGCACCTTTTCAAGACAGTTGGGAGTTGGGATGAAAGAGATAGGGATATCACCTAGTACTAGTTAATTAACTATCAATTATCAATTATTAATTATTAATTATTAATTATTAATTAACTTACCCCTTAATACAAATTACCTGCTTGAGAGTGGCGATTACTTCGACGAGATCTGCTTGATTTGCCATGATGGTATCGATCGATTTATACGCTGCTGGAATCTCATCTAGGAGTTCGGTATCCTTGCGACATTCAACACCAGCAGTTTGAGCGATGAGGTCATCTAAAGTATAGGTATTTTTTGCCATTGATCGAGACATAATTCTCCCCGCACCGTGAGAGCAACTACAGAAACTAGCCGCGTTACCTTTGCCCTTGACGATATAAGATTTCGTCCCCATTGAACCAGGAATAATCCCGTAGTCTTCCACACGAGCGCGAACAGCACCTTTGCGAGTTACATATACTTCTTCGTCAAAGTGAATCTCTTTTTCGGCGTAATTATGATGACAATTAATTACTAATAATGGTTTACTTTTTTTGCCACCATTGAGATATCGATCGATCACCTGCATGAATCTTGCCATCATCACATCCCGATTGGTTTTGGCATAGTCTTGCGCCCATTGTAAATCGCGCCAGTAGGCAGCAAATTCGGGAGTACCAGCCACGAAATAAGCGAGATCTCGATCTGGTAAACTAGTATCTGCTAATTTAGCCAGATCTTTGGCAGTATCGATATGGCATTGCGCCAATTTATTACCAATATTTCGCGAACCAGAATGGAGCATCAACCACACACAATTTTCGGTGTCGATGCAAACTTCAATAAAGTGATTACCACCACCTAATGAACCCAATTGGCGAGTCGCTTTATTTTCTAAACCCCGCACACCCCGATGCAATTCCTGAAAATTTCGCCATCCCTGCCAATTACTCGCATCTTTAGAAATCTGCTTGTTTTCTTCAAAGCCAACAGGAATCTGCGCTTCTAAATCCAACCGAATCTTCTTGAGTTTACCGTCAAGCTTTTCACCAGTAAATGGTGTTTGTATTGCAATCATACCACAACCAATATCGACACCGATCGCGGCCGGAATCACAGCATCTTTGGTGGCAATGACTGAGCCGACTAAAGCACCTTTCCCCAGATGAACATCTGGCATTAATGCAACATGTTTAAAGACAAACGGTAGAGATGCAACATTCTTTTCCATCTTGGTTTCTGCCTGCGCCAAATCATGACCCGCCCAAGAAAGTACAGGTTTGGGAGTATCTATTTCTAGTTCTTGGTAAGTCATGAATTAGGCTTTAGGGGTTAGGCTTTAGCTGGGTGTGTTGGATTGTCTCCTGAAGGAGCATCTGAGGCGACATAAATGTCGCCTAATGAGTAAAAGAAACTTTGGTTGGGCGTGTTGGGTTATCTCCTGACGGAGAGGCTTCGCCAACATTCTTCAACCCAACCTACAAATCTATCAATTATCAATTATCACTTACTTGTACTGTTCGCGTAGCGTCTGCCTTAGCAGAGCGTAGCCGAAGTATCAATTATCAATTACTTGTACTGAGCGTAGCCGAAGTATCAATTATCAACTACTTCCCAAACATACTTCCACTGAGTTTTTTGATTGCTTTGGTCGTAATTTCAGAATAACTAAGTTCTCCCGATAGAATTTTAGCCATCATCACACTAGCTGAAGGCTTTTTAATTCCGGCTTTGTAACTAACTTTGGGAAATTGGTAAAAAGCACCTGCTAGGCGTTGTGCCCATTTCATTTCTGAACCCCATTCATTGGTCATTTCTGCCGTGTAATTTTCTAGGGCGTTTGTGGTGCCACTTAGTGCGGCATGAATCGCGCCAGCAGCTTTAATACCGGAAAAAATCGAGGGGCGAATACCTTCGGCAGTTAGCGGATCGACTACGCAAGCGGCTTCTCCAGCTAGGAGGGCGTTTTGGGTGTGTAGCTTTTGGTCGCCATCCCAGACACACAGGGGATGTCCGTACTGTTTGAAATTATTGATATCGATGCCAAAAGCACCTTTGCCATAAACATCAAGAATTTTTTTGAAGTCTTGGGCTTCACCGCCGCGAAAAGTACCAATCCCAATTGAGTAGCCATCAGCTTTGGGGAAGTTCCAAATATAACCGTTTTTAACTAATCCAAATTCAAGGTGAATTGTGTTTACGACACTATCATTAGTCGCTTCAACTTCTAGTGCTCCAGCTAGGCGACGTTTGCGGTCTTTAAAGCCCAACCATTTTGCCATATTCCCTTTGGCACCGTCGGCAGCGATTAGATATTTTCCTTCTACGATACCATTTGCCGTAGTGACTTGCCAGCGATCGATCTTAAATTCTATTCCGGTGACTGCGGTATTATCACGCAGTTCTGCACCCTGTTTTTGAGCTTGTTGGACAATAAAGTGGTCAAAAATATCCCGCCGCACCATCCAGATTGGTTCTTGATCTTCTAGCTGGACATCGACTGGATCTTCGAGATTCCATGTGTATCGAAAGGTGTTTGTGCGACAAGAAATTGCTGGACTGAAATCAAAATCAAACCATTGGGCGATCGATGGAGATACGCCACCACCACAAGGCTTGTATCGAGGTAGAGCATCTTTTTCTAAAATCAATACCGATCTACCTTGCTTGGCTAGATGGTAGGCTGCACTGCCCCCCGCAGGGCCAGCACCGACAATAATACAATCAAACATAAAATAGCTATTGAGATACTTTGGCGATGGCTTGACTGAGCAACAATCTCAACCATTGTAACGTTAGTAGTCGCCGTGACACCAGCTATTAGCTACCGATGTGGTGTTGTTGTCTTGACAGTTCACGCCCCAATCTCCACCTTAGCTATAGGTTCAGACAGAAAACGAGATCGCTCGTGTCAGACAGTAAGTTGACGTTGTTACTAGTTATAACTATTTAACGATCGACTGATCAAGCTGCTTGTTGTTCTGGTGTGTCCATGCCCCACTGATGTTTCAGCAAGTTCTTGTAGCTATTTTCTTGGAGCATCATTTGTCTATACAAGTTCACTAGAAACTCTTGAGTTTGCTCGTGACTCATATCTTTTATTTGGTGCTCGAACGATCGAACATTGAATTGTTGTTCCAGAGATAGGTCAAAAGATCTAGACATAGTTCACTCCTACTATTGGTGGTGAGTAAAATCGTCCCAGGATGGGACAGTTAGCGATCTAGCAGCGTGCGTCGATCCTGGTGGAAACAACGCAATCAGACGATCAAGCTGCTGCTTTGTCTCGAATATATTAACAAGTATAACATTTGTTTGACAAAATTACTAACTTGCTATTTTTAAGTATGCCCACAGATCGCCACTAATCGATCAGGTGTGATCTAAATAACAATTAGTTAAGTTTTTAGCAAATTGGCTCGATCTAAAATGCTCAAAATGAACAAAATTTG
>JAJAYU010000188.1 GCA_026786125.1 Chamaesiphon sp. | reverse complement strand
TTTTGTGAAGTCCAATTTCAATTAGATGAGCTGCTTTACGAGCGAATGGTAAGTGAGATTTCAATCTACACTTATCGGCGGCGAAGTTCTCTTGCTAATTGGAGAGCAGTAGCAATTTATCCATCTCGCAGTATCGAACAATCAGATACCTCACTATTCGAGGAGTTGCTAGCGAGTGGGCGCATTACGCCGATCTACCTGGATGAGCTAGGCGATCGAGCGGAGTTACCGACGAGCTTGGGATTGATGGTGTTAACGACCCTTGAGGGTGATGCTGCGGTAGCCAGGGCACGGCAGACAATCCAAGAGTCGAGATTACTTCCAGAGGGACGTGCCATACTAGATTTAGTCTCGACAATTATGGTTTACAAGTTCGGTAATTTAACTAGAGATGAGGTGAATGCAATGTTAGGGATTGAATTAGAGCAGACGCGGGTATATCAAGATGCCAAGGCTGAAGGAAAGGCTGAAGAGGGACGATCTTTAGTGTTGAAACTCCTTACTCGTAAACTGGGAAGATCGATCGATCTCGATCTTCAATCGCGAGTAAATAGCCTGACGATCGAACAAATCGAAGCTCTGGGCGAGGCTTTATTAGATTTTCAAGCAATGGATGAGTTAGTAACTTGGCTAAATATCGATCGGTAAGTTATGGCATTGACTTGTGAATACCCAACTAACTGGACAGAAATTGCCACTGCCGTCAAACGATCGTCAGGGTATCACTGCAATCGTTGCAATCTCAAATGTTTGCCACCTACTGACAGTTATCGCCATCTCAACTTGTCCTTACGGCGCAGACTTTCCGCCCAAGTTCATCATATCGATGGCAATCCCAGCCACAACGACAGGTCTAACTTGGTGTGCCTCTGTTCGGGCTGTCACCTCAGAATGCACCGCCATCGCCCCCAGCCGACACCAGGGCAATTATCGATTAAGCTGAAGCTGCCAAAAGTAAAAGTTCGTCGGGTACGCCAGAATCGGAGAAATGTGCAATTAACATTGACCGATCTAATCGATCGATTGCCACATTTACCTTTAAGCTCGCACCAACAACTAGAACTAGACTTGTCTAATCAGTTACCAATAGCAGTGAAGTCTTTAGCACAATGTGAGAATTTCCAAGCCGCTCGGCTGGGGCTGGTGGATTAATCATTCTGGGAGTATTTCTCGACATCATTGGATCTTGCGATCGATGTCGATCGTTACGATCGCTTTAGAATTGGCTGTACTTCCTGTCTAGAACCATAAACATTATATTTAGCCAAATATCCAACTCGATATTTATCTTTTGCCATTTGGCGAGATTCTTGACTAGTCCATCTGGAATCGGTAGGCAGATCGCTAACTCCAGTAAATCGATCGAGAGCAACGATATTCTGTTGGGCAATCTGCTCGATCGTTTGCGCGATGAAATAACAGCACTCATCTGGATAGGCACAGACTTGAAATTCTGATAATCGAATTACTACCCAGTTCCCCCTAATAAAAAACTCATCTCGTCGATCGTCCTTGCCATCGTCAGTGCAATGATGTGGCTGATTGTTTAGCCCATTGTAGGGTTCATCAATTTCTAAGACGATCGAAATTCCATTCGGCAAAATCAGGGTAAAGTCGCTTGAATATGCGTATTCATCATTAATCTTAAACTGATAACTCGGATGTAAGATTGCCTCGAAATATTTTTGGAGGTAGTTTTGAAAGTATTTTTCAGATACACCGATTTGAGCTGTCGATTTTTCTGACTCATAGGGCATAATTTTCTCGTGGACGATCGTTTGCCAATCTGGAGGAATAGTCTGAATCTTTTCAACGATCTGCACCCCTAACCTAGACCTATTTTTAGCAGATGGGAGTAGATCTTTGGTATTAAGGAATGCAATTCCCAAACATAGGCAAATCGGACTTACACGAAGTAGCCGCTCGGAATTTACTATACCGATCGCAAATATAAAAATGCTGAGAATTATCGCTCCCCAGCCTATATATCCGAGATAGATAGGTAACTGAGATAGTCGGATCTTAGGATTTTTCGGATGAGAAACAGTCTCTCGATGGCGAATTATTATAGGTCTAGCCCCAGAAATTAAGTCAGGGATCTTGACGACTGGGTAAGTATTCATGAACAGCTATCAATTAGATCGTGGGGTGATAATTCAGATCGTTACTATATTTTAGACAAATAAATGATTAAAATCTTTCCATTAAGTCATCATCTTTTTAATTTTACCAAGTCCCATTTTACCGCCAGCCTTACCTAGCTTAAATACATTTGCTGCGGTACCTTTGATAGCTCCGGCTGACATCGAATTCATGGCACTCGACATAGCTAAAGCCGTTCCCTGGCAGTAATAATAAGTAATCACTGGTACAAAGATTGCCATTAACAGCTCGATTACAAATAGCCCAAATCCACCAACCATTCCTGCGGCACCAGATTCCGACCAAATTTGGAGATAAACAATAATTCCGGTCACGATCGAAAAGCAGATTTTAGCATTTGCCAACGTCCAAAAATTACCCAGCCAAGTTTTAAGACTTTCACCATTATCATATAATGAAAGACCTAAATTGATCGGGAAAGTTAGCCCAAACAATAGCATCGTAATATCAATAGCCAGAAAAAATCCAATCGCCATCCCCTGGAGGATTAGGGCGACCAAATTACTCGCCATATCGCTAGCAAAACTGGTTATTTTCGACCCAATATCGAGAATATTATCCCACCAGTTTTTATCGTCAGGTGAAGGAGCAGGAGTAGACGGCGTGACTGGGGTAGCACCTTTAGCTGCTTCAGCATTAATATTTGCCACCGCCGTAAGGATTTCTGGATCGGTAATACCTTGGGTTCTCACCTCATTATTTAGCTTGTCAACCGCTCTTTGAAAGCAGGTTTGTTTAGTTGCACTATTTACACATAGCTGAGCTTCACGGTTAAAATTCTGAAATATCGGTTGAGACTTGAGTTTTCCACTCGAAGCACTCCGCATTTGATTGAATTCCCGATCGTTAGCAATTCCGGTCATCATCCGTTCGCTAAACGTATCGGTGTAATTTTTCAGAGCCAGAACGCCATTTTTGGACAACGCACCATTTTTGGCAAACATTGTTGATATTAACAATAAGACAAGTAACGATTTAAGAACTGATTTCCAAACCTCACCACTAACACTTTTACCATCAGCTTCTTGAATAATTTGGTAGCCTCTGTAGACAAACCCCATCCCCGCAATTAGTTGAGCGGTATTAGATATTTGCCCAAATAAACCACCTTGAAAAATTTTATTCCAAAATTCATCGGACAGACCCTGAGAAGCTTTAACGGCATTTTCAGTTGCTCCAGCAATGTCCGCAGTGAGAAATAATTGATAATTAAGACCGAAAGCATCGAGCGACATCATAATTTTTTAAATAAATCCCACTTTTTCAAGTGGGATTCGATCGATAATTGAGGAAATTAAGGAGGTGTAGTTTTTGAAGTCGGTTTACGCGGTGCAGACAAACCTGTTAAGCCGATAATCGTGGCTTTTCCCTGGAGTCGTCGATCTAACAGCCGCTCGTTATTGAGATCCGTAGTCTGTTGGGCAATCGCTTGTTGACGAGCATTTTCGGCATTTTGATTGAGTCCCGCAGCAGTTAGGGTAGTCAAGTCGGCCAACTTATTAGTTTGGATGGCTTGAGTTTCCATCTGCTTGGATAGCAACTGCTTGATATCGCCTAGTTCATCGAGGGAATTATCTTGTTGTGTACCAGCAATTGCCGCAGCATTAGCCGCATTGCTTGCCGCTGCTGCTTTTTCGCGAGCAGCTTGGATTTGGGCTTGAGGACTTACCCCCGCATTGGCGATTATTTTGGTGCCGTTAGCGATGAATTCAGCACTTTGAGCATTAGATCCATTACTCTGGACATTACTGGCAATCGCTCTGGTACCAGAGACGAATTCCGCACTTTGAGCGATCGTATTTCCAGAGGTATCGACACGAGCGATCGCATCGGTCATAGCGGCAAGATTGCCATTGCTAGATTGGGCGGCAGCTCCGGCTACAGCAATTCCTCGATCGACGTTCGCCGCACTCTGATTCGTGGCGTTAGTTTGAGCTTGTTTGGCTCCATCGCCATTACCAAATAGCCCACCTAAAGTCTTGTTAAGACCGCTAATAATCTTATTGGCAGAATCCAACAGTCCCGATCCTTGGAGATAGGCACTAACTCCAGCAGTGATTTTCGCATTGATAGTGTCCATCGCACCAGCAAACTTTGTCTGAGTATCCTTGACGACATTAGCGATTGTCGTATTTGCAAGAGTTCCAACCACGGGAATATCCTGGGTAATCCGGCTCAATTTACCGCCAACGCTCTCGATCTGCGCTTTTCCGGCTGATGTAGCAGTAGTGATATCTACTGATGGCTTAACTAAATCATCAGCTTTAAGTAGGGGGATTGCCACCTTAGACGGTGCGGCGATCGCGGGAACAGGTGTATCTACAGATGGTCGAACCGAACCATCCTCAGTAATTGGAGCCGTCGGCGTGGTAGGGGGGAGGTTGGTGGCTAAACTGGGGTTAGCACCGAATAGCCCGAAGATGGCTAATGTGAATATGCGTTTTTTCATTGAATTTGGCGTTAATAACTGTCAGCTTTAGGCAGTTTGGATCAGCTCTCGTGCGTATTCGTGCAAGCCATGAATGGGATGCAGTTCGCGATCGAGAGCCTGTTGGATCAGCTCCCTGCGCCGTTGAACTTCATGAACGTTATTTACCGTTACCGCCAAGCCACCAGGACTGGCATAGATTCTGACTGGGGTATATGTTCCTTCCATGACCGCTAACCAATTGGAATAGCCCCACGCCCGATTCGGCTCATAGGCAGTAGTAATATTGGGATCGAGTAATTCGCGGGGGACTTTTAAAATTTCGGCACAGCCATCGGCAATGGCAGCTTCGATCTTGCCGATTAACAGAATGTCATTATTACCAAAAATTTGCTTGCCTCCAGCCGAATGGTAAATCGAATCAGCTTCCTGCGCCGCAATGATGATACTCAGACCCGCCTTGGCTCCAATCGCACACATTCTGCCAATTTGAAGGGAGAAGGAAGCATACTTGAGTAAAACTGCCGCCTCATCTAAGAAAAATAGCGATTTTTTAAACCCATACGCCCGTCTCAGCGATGTCCCGTACACAACCATCCCCATGATTGCCATATCTTCGGGGTTTTCAATCCCCCGCAAACCCATCACCAGTAACTGGGCATCGAGTTTGAAAGTTGAAGGACGGCAGAAGGCAGCACCAATCGAACTTTGCGACCAGCCAGTTAACTGGGTCGCGATGTAGCGTAAAGCTTCGATTTGCTTGGCATCACTCACGCCGATGCGGGCGGGCGTACAGAACCGAATGTAGTCTTCCAGTATGGGATATTTTTCCCAGGCTGGAGAGCCAAATCCCGCTTGTTTTGCCGCTTTATAGCGAGATTTGATTTCCCTGGCTGCGAAGAATTTAGTTAATACCAGGACGAGTAAGGTACGGACGAGGGATAAAAATTGGGGGTCGATCTGCGCCGATCGCGAACTCAAGACGAGAGCTTGCAGGACTTCGAGCAAATAGTCCTCATAGTCCTTGCGCCGATCTTCGCGATCTTCGGGCGACAAGTGGGAGACATTTGGCAACTCAAAGATGTTGCTACAGTCTGATTTAAGATCGAAATAAGATCCACCTTGAATGCGGGTGTAATCTTCAAATGAGGCAGCTTCTCTAGATGTCGGACAATCGACGATCGTGACAGGGAGGTTATGCCCTAGCACCCCATTGATTAATTGAATAATCGCCACAGATTTACCACTGCGTTTTTTGGCGATGACGATTATATTTTTCTGAGTGCCAGGGCTAACTAAATCGATGTATAGCGGTACGCCACCATTTTCCGATACCAGCTCGAATCCACGCCGATCTTTACTGCTAATTCGAGTCAGGGATAATACGGCTGGGGCGACATTGGTAAATACTTCGCCACGGCGATCGGAGATATGGGTCATCATGTAGTCCCAGTTGACCGGAAAAGTCTGCAACCAAGTTTTCCAACACAGCACTTCTTCTTCACAGAGATTCGCTGGGTACAAAAATTTTGAAGTTAAAGCCGCACAATCCCGATTCAGTATCTCGATATCATCCCGATGCACGAGCCAAGTTGAAGCAATTTTTAAGGCAAAGTCGCCCCGATGGAGGATGGCTTGAGCTTCGATCGCTTCTTCCGCATTAATTTGGGCTGCAACGTTAATTTCGCCTGTAGCTTCAGCCTCATTTGCTTTATAAATTTGTTCGTCGGTCAGATCTTTGAGCTTTTTACTGGATTTACCGACAGGTTGTTTGACAATTTGAGTGATGATTTCGGTATCGTAAATACTGTCGTCACCGAGCTTATTCCAGATATAAGTTAAAGCATCCTGGCGATTTTCCCATTGGGAGGGATTATCCATCATCGTCATCACTTTGACGACTTTACCCTTGACTTTAATGCAGGAATTATCTGTTTTGGGTAGACTCTGCCGATCGTTAATTAGCATCGATAATGGATGGAGTGGACGATCGACTCGTTCGCTGAGATTTTTCCCGTCGAACCCGATCGTCTGGGGCACAGGTGGCGCAGGGGTTGAATTCAGCCGCGCCCACAGATCGCCCCAAAGTCCCTGGGCTGTGAGCGGAGTAACGCCCAAGCCCATTTTATGATTGAGGATCTGCTCCCAGCGGTGGAAGGCATTAACCCCACTTTCCAAAAGCTCGGAAAATTCTCGCGTTTTAGCAATCTTTTCTGCGCCAGAAAACTTGGCTAAGACCTTGTAGAAACCCTTAGCAACACTGGCGACGGGATCGTCATTGATATCAGCATCCGGATCGAATGTGTGGGTCACATAAATCCGGAGAGATTTCGGTTTTCTCAATCCCGCTTGAGTTAATTCCTGCGTCCGTTTTTGTTCGGTCGTTAAAATATACCGCAATAGTTCCGAGTTACATCCATCGATCGTCTGTTGCAACTCCTGAATTCGATCGGTGTTATCCCGAAACGACTTCATGTGAATGGTCAACGCTTCGCCATCTGGTAAGCTTTTGAATCCAGCACAGATTCGATTGTAAATCGGCTTAATTTGCTGGTACGGCAAATTCGGGTGGATGCCAGCAACATCAAACCCGAAGACTAACCGCCATTTAGTTTTACCCACGCGGAGTAAATACGCGCCAAATTGCTGTCCATCGCAATTAAAATCGATGTGGGTAACTAGTTGTAGCTCGCCTTCGATCGGAATTAACAGTTCCGGCTTACCACCTGGAATCAGTACTGCTCGCACGGGTTTTAAGACCGGATGAGGTCTAGTCTTCGCTGCGGAACGTTTGCGGGATTGGATAGCTGGCATTGGATAATACAGGAACGTAAGGGATATTGGCGCGATAGTAGACAGGTGGCTTGATGAATTTGCCGACGAATCGATAAACACCCCGAATGGTCAGGATCAGCCAAGTCATATCGACGACGATGACGGCAAAAACGAATACATCCCAGCCCAACTCAAACATCGATCGGACAAAGAATAAAACTACGTCCATGACGATCGCGACCGCAAAGACATCTGCCGAAATTCCGGCGATCCCTGGCTTTCGCGCCAGCATTCGATTGACCTGAATCGGTTCTTCGTCATAAATATCGGGCATTTTGATTACTCAATCCATATAGACAGAAATTCCCCTTCCTCGCGAGAACGGAGCAAGGCGTACAGAAGGCGTGTGTCGTTTACGCCATGATTTTAGCGACAATGGTATCGACAAAGCCGACGATCGCGAGGAAAACAGCAGGAGGGATCACGACTTCGCTCCATTCAGCCCGTTCTCGAAATTTTTCGATCGAGGCAAGCCCAATGAGTACAAACGCGAGCAAAAATGCGGCTTTGATCAGGATGACGATTTTGCCCCCTGTCGTACTAATTAGCGTCGCAAAAGCTGGATCGGCAACGCTGGTCGTGTTGTCCATGATGGCGATCAACGCCCCAGCTCCTTTGTTATCCAAAATTAAGGCATTGGCTGGAGTCGTCAAGAACAGTAGCGAACAGATCGCACAGATCGAGCCAACACCAAGTAAGATTAATTGCAATTGCTTGCCAGAGCAGCGAATTCGCCGAAATCCGCTCCAGGTTTTGGCGCAAAATTCATTGGCATACAGGCAGTAAGCACCAATAATTGCTGCCCAAATGACAGCCATGAATACCGATTCGATTCCGAACTTAGACATCCAATTAGCTCCGACAGTAATCGTGGCAAGAGACAGCCAAAATTCAACCGAACGCGCATAGATGGCTCGTTCGATCCGATTGTATTCTTTGCGTGGTTTATACATAGTTAAGCTACTGAGTTGGGAAGGCATTTTAGCTATTTTTTTTAGGGAAGGTTTGAGAGGCAATCGTAACGATCGCCACTAGGAAAGCAATTTTAATCGCAGTCAGATCGAGCGAGAGCGCGGCTGGAACTAGTGCAGTAGATTCGGGGGTGAGGATCGAGATCTCAAGCTGTTGGAACCATCGCTCTATCGCTATTGCCAGATCGATATTCACCGTATGAATAACCGCATAAATCAGACCAAAAACAAGCGATCCAGCCAAAGACCAGACAATAATTGGGATTGAGAAGTTAGTAGTGAATAAACAGCGTGCTTTATCCAATAACGTCCAAAAACCGCGATTTATATTTACTGACATATAGTGAGAATACTCCGCTAGAAACTCGGCTAAACTCAGATAGTTCTCGCCTTAAAACTTTAGTTACAATTAACTCAATCAAAATCTGTATCTAGGCTAACAGTCAGATTCGATCGTTGATATTCGCCAAATGGCGTTAATTATTTTAAATAAACCGTACAAACCTGCTTATTTGCTGAATTTTCCGGTAATTTAGCTAATTCAGCTCGATTCAGTTTTCGACAATTAGTTTTGAGTTGGGGATTTTGGCGGGCAATTTGGGCGGCTAATTTACCCTCACTGGTATCGATCCAGGCTAGATTATTCCCTACGCTGCGGACAGACTGAATCTGCCAACCAACCATCCCCATCGTGGCAACAGCCGCCGCGACAGTCGTATAGAGCAATCCATGTGCCAGTGGCTTAGAGCTATCTGGACGATCGAGTAAATCGAGTTTGGCTAGGTATTGGAGCTGTTCGAGCTGTTCGAGCTGTTGTAACCCTGCTAATCGTTCATTCACATCTTGCATTTGTCGCTGCAAGGCACGAACAGATCCTTGGAGTGCGGCATTTGCATCTAGGAGCGGACGACTGACGAGATCGAATTCGGTGGCGAGGGTTTTTCCGGCAAGAGCTAAGGATATAGATACCGATCTGGGGATTGCTTCATTGAGTGTATTGAGTTTATCCACGATCCCCATCATCTCCACCATTGGATCGTCAGGGTTGAGGTGATATTCAACTAGTTGGGAATAATCGATATTAGTTCCAATTACACGTCGTAATTCATAGTCGATGGGCGTTTCCAGTTCCGGTTCGCTGGGGGTAATTATGGGAGTGAAGGTTGTTGGAGCCATAGCAATCTGCGATCGATAATCCCAAGATACTCATAGGGATCGCGATTTGCATTGGGTAATTCGGCTGATTCTCTGATTCCAATCGCTAAATTTAGATGTTAAATTGGGTTTTTACGAGATCGATTGCTGGCACAGCGGCGCGTGAGCCGTTCGGGTGGAGAATTATTCGGTGCGAAACATCTATCCATTCATTGCCGCTGCAAAACCCGATCTGTTCGGTGCAGCGACAAACTTTTACCCCCGCACCGAACAGCTCGGGTTCTTATCTAAATTTATGGGTCGATAAATAAACAATTCATCAAAAGAATGAAAAAGATTAGCGACAAGACCAGTCGAGTTATTTTAAATACTTTGTTTTGGCTTATAACAATTTTATGGTTATTATTGGCGGCGATCGTTTTCATTACTTGTAAATCGTCAATTAATTGCTCTATCTGCCTATTGTTGGCACTTGGCACAGTTCCATTAGTGCAAATAAATCATTGGTGGCGATTAGCAATTATTGCATTTGGGATTAGCTGGAGCGAGAACGTTGTAGCGACAATGCAATTCTGTCATTAATTTAAATGGTGAGTTGGAATACTAAGCATTAAAATAGAGTAATTCAGAAATGGAGGTTTAAGTTCATGGGCAAACGAACTAGCGCGGTTGAGGACAAGTCAGGATCGGTACAGCAATCTCCACCCCAATCGAATGCGGCGAACCGTTCGCAGGCGAAGAAAAATCCGCTACCACAAAAAATCTCTAAAAAAGCGCAAGAATCAGCCCAACTAGATATCGGGCAACGGATCTATCGAGCGATGGGTTCGGTTATCGGCAATATTAAAATTGGCAACGTCGATCCTGCCTCCGAACTTAAATCACAACGTAAATTCCACCTATCGATCGAAGTTAATTTAGATCTCACCACCGGGCAATTTGAGTTTGTTGAAATGGCAGTCGAGCCAGTTCGTAAAAATGCCAGAGCTACCCCAGAAAAATCACCCACGAAAAGTAAAAAAGCTCCCCAGAAATTCAAGCTCAATCCACCTAAACTATCGACAAGTAGATCTAATACACATAATGACGAAGTTGCAGATCGAACCAGAGAGCGCATCATAGCAATCTTAGCCAGTATCGAAGAGCTTCCGCTCCAAATGGTGGATCGGATCGAATTAATTCAGTCTAGATCGCTGGAAATGTTCGGTTCTAAAATTTCCAATAATACTCTATACAAATCGGCGTATAAACCGTTGTGGCAAAAGACCGATTCCGTTAAGTCGGAAACAGGTCTTCCTCGCTGAATCGATGAATTTTGCCGAGATCGTCCTCGATCGCGTATGGCTCGTTACTATACTTGTAGATCCGCTTAATTCGTCCTACCAGCCCCGTAACTGCCCGAACCACGTCTTCTATTCCAAAAGATTTCTGAGGCACCTTCGCGGCGGTTTTAGCCACTGCTGCATTGTCATCCCGTTCGACTTCCCACCCGCCAGAGGTAAGCGCGAAGGGTGAAACATTGAATAATTGATTCGATGGCGATCGCACTAACCAGTCTAAGCCCCTGCGACCGATCGCCTCACAATGCTCGATGGCTTCGGCATATTTACCTTGGCGGAGATCGATCCGATTGCGCCGCAGCATCGTACCGATCTCAATGATAGGATCGATCGTGTCAGTCTCAACGATCGTCTCTGTTGCCAATGCGACTGGTTCCGGCGGTTCGCTCGTCGCGGGATTAGCCACAAAATCATCTGGCAAGGCAACAGCAACTGACTCGACTTCACTTTTAGCCTTGAGCGCGTTAATGACCGCTTGCTCCCGATTGGTGAAGGTACTCCACAAATCTTGTTTCCAGGTAGGTGAAAGACCTCCAGCCAGATCTTCCACATCCGCCCAAGATTTCGCATCCAGTAACCGACTACCTAGTTCTAGCAACTGTTCGATCGAATCGATCGAGGGATGATGCAGCAGTTCCAGCGACAAGAGATAGTCTGGTTGAAGGTGACAAGCACGGATCTCACGGGCAATCTCCACTGTAGACCGATAAGTTTCATTTATGTTATTTGGCAAATTTTTCGCGGCGGCTGGAGTATAAGCTATACTTATATCAGATGAAGCTTCTAAGCAAGAAAGTTCAGGATCTGAGTTAGACAGAACTTCAATATCTAAGTCAGATAAAGATTGTTCTGACTCGAATCGTAAGGTTTCAGATCGTGGTTCAGACTGAATTAGATTGGGATCGGATTCTACTAGTGAGTCAGATCCTAAGTTTAATAATTCATCTGTAGTTAGATTTATTTCCTGATTCTCAGGAAATATCATCTGCCCAGTGAGAAAACTAGGGGACAAAGCTTCATATGTCGAAATAGTATGCGAAATTTCAATATCCAAGAGGTTTATAGCAGTTAAAGGAGAAACCCCTTCCTCAAAATTTGATGCGGTAGATGCGTTGCCTGAATTAGGTTTTGTCGATTCCATACTAGTTGGAGAACTGACTAGCGTAACTATTGTATTTTTATCATTCCATAAGGGTAGGTAGTTTTTCTTATACAGTGTATTATTAGAAATTTTGGTACCGAACAGTTCTTGGTATTTTGCTTGAATTACAGCGATTCGTTCGACAATTAGGCATGGTAACGTGCCAATTACCTTGACTACGCCCTGTAACTGCTCGAAGGTGCGATCGGCAAGTTTTTGGTTGTGCTCGTTAGGTTTGCGCCCTTTCTGCTGGAGATGTTTGATTAATTTATGGACGGAAATCCCTTTCCGTGGCGGAAATCCACAGTATTTGACATAGTATTCACTGTCGAGGGTACCATCGACCCAAGCCCAGATCCGTTTGTCGATCTCATGTTGATGTCTACAGTACTCTTTGTAACCTCTGGTCGTCAAGACATTTGCATGTATCCAATCGAATAATTTTTGTTTATCATCTAAGCCCATAAATACGATGCCATAGGCAACGAATAGGGGGAGGATAATGTTTGTCTGATGATATCCAGTCCAGCCCACCATCATGCTCAATTCGAGGTTCTCCTTCCATTCTTGAGCGACTTCACTCAGCCCAGATTGTAGATGCTGATATTTATCAATTTTTTGCTTATAGAGGGTGTACGCCCAGTCGAGTTTTGCTTCGATCTGCTCGATATACGCGCTGTGAGCTTGGGCGGATTTCTCAGCTTCGCGCAGAAACATCGCCACCTGCCCCTCATGGGTTAAACTTTCGAGGTTCATAATGGGATTTCCCCATCCGTCTGCCATCCAGGAGCCACTTGCTGGCTGGGCTGGCAATCGGTGCGCTCGATAGTTGCTATATTCACCTGGGGTGTTAGTATAAGCTTTAGGGTTGGGGAAAAGCTCTAGATCTCCAGGTTTAGGCGCGAATCCAGCATTGATGAGAGTAACGTGCATCAATGTAGCAACGTTAAATGTATTGAGCGGACGAGGGAAGAAAAAGTAAACGTGCAAACCGCCGCTGTTGGAACTGCGGACGAATACTGGGTACACTAAGCCCGCTCGATTGAGCGCGTCGAGTAGTTTCTGGAA
>JAJAYU010000187.1 GCA_026786125.1 Chamaesiphon sp. | reverse complement strand
CCGAAATTGACTCAGATTTACTCCCGCTTTGGTAAGGATACTAGTTGCCAAGCTATCCTGTTCCAGCAATGCCTTGAGCAAATGCTCCGACTCCATTTGCTGCTGTTGGGCAGCTTTGGCTACATCAAGGGTATTGGTAATCGCCTGAAAAGCTTTTTCGGTGAATTGTTCGGGGTTATTGGGTTGCATGATGCGACTGGGAATAAAATTTTATATAAGTAACAGCCGTAGTGGTTCTCGCTCACGATCGCTACTTCTTCATTGTAGTCAGTCTCCGCAGCCCACCAGGATCGGTATTTACGATAGCTATGCCGCGTATTACCGAAATTATGTTAGCCAGCTAGGGATTACTAGTTGCTAGGCTCCATCGGATCGATTATTTAGATCGCACAAAGTTATATTTGAACGGATGTTTGGGGAATTATAAAAAGGTGACGCTCTGCTAAATTTCCAGATCTCTCAAGTATCAAGAAATCTGACAGGTCACAAAAATCTTTGTAAAGATTTAATGCTCATCCTGGGATATCGTCAAACCTCGATCCTAATTTTTCGTACCGTACTAATTTTATGGGAAAACAAACAAATAATTTTAGCCATCTAACTGCGATCGATCGAGTCAAATTATCATCACCAGTCCAATTTTTATTAAGTCAAAACTTACTCAAAGATCGCATTCTCGATTTTGGCTGTGGATTGGGAAATGACGTTAAATTTTTACAGCAAAAGGGTTTGGATATTACTGGCTACGATCCCTATTATGCTCCCACATATCCCGCTGGTAAATTTGATTTGATCGTTTGTTGTTATGTCCTGAATGTATTGATGCCAGAAGCACAGGCTGATGTGTTGATGAATATCGCCCATTTACTCAAGCCTGGCGGTAAAGCATATTATGCCGTCCGGCGTGACTTAAAAAAAGAAGGATTTCGCGAACATTACATTCACAAGAAACCAACTTATCAATGCACTGTTAAGTTACCATTCAAATCTATCCAGTTAAATGAATACTGCGAGATCTATGAATATGTCCATTACAATCATCAATGGAATTTACCCAATAATTGTATCTTCTGCAATCCTCATCGGAAGCTAAATTTGCTCACAGAATCAGCCACAGCTTATGCGATGTTCGATGGCTATCCGCTCAGTCAAGGGCATGTTTTAATTGTACCAAAACGACATATTAGCAATTACTTTGAACTACCAGCAAAAGAGCAATCAGCATGTTGGTTGATGGCGAATAAAGTTCAGGAGCTTTTGACTAAAGAATTTCAGCCTGATGGATTTAATATCGGGATGAATATCAATAAAGCGGCGGGACAAGCGATGAATCACGCCACAATTCATATCATTCCCCGCTATCACGGCGATACAGATAGCAAAAAGAGCGGTATGCGATTAGTGATTCCAAAATCTCACAGAAAATGATCGAACCTACAAAAACTTGGAAATTTGATCGACTGCAAGCTGAAATTTAGCTGGTTCATGTACCAATGCAAATCTGACATAACCCTCGCCACACTTGCCAAAACCGACTCCAGGTGAAGCAGCCACACCAGTTTGACACACTAGCTCTGTACAAAATTCAATTGAATTACGCGCCCATTTTGGTGGTAATTGTGCCCAAATATACATCGTCGCCTCAGGTGTCGGTACACTCCACCCAATATTATTTAAAGCCTGCACAAACGTATCCCGCCGCTGTTTGAAAGTAGCAACTGTATTTTGGACACAGGTTTGTTCGCCATTAAGGGCAGCGACTGCGCCATCCAGTATGCCGAGATATTGATTAAAATCGACCACCGCCTTAACTTGACGCAAAGCTTGAATTAATTCTCGATTACCGATCGCATAACCGATTCTAAACCCGCCCATATTATAGGACTTAGACATCGTAAAAAACTCGATCGAGACACTTTTTTGGCGATCTGCTTGCAGTATTGATGGTACCTGCAAGTCGCTAAACACCATGTCCCCATAGGGAAAATCATGTACTAGCACGATATTGTGTTGCTGACAGAAAGCAACAGCTTCCTCAAAGAAGGCTAGGGGCGCGATCGCCGTAGTAGGATTGTGCGGATAGCTCAATACCATCATCCGCGATTTTTCTAGGGTTACAGGGGGAATATCAGCTAACACAGGCAAGAATCCATTTTCGGCAAGTAGGGGCATCGAATATACTTCACCTCCAGCCAGATACACGCCACCTGCGTGGGAGGGATAACCAGGATCCATGAGCAAAGCAACATCCCCAGGTTCAAGGATGGCTAATGGTAAATGTGCTGTGCCTTCTTGTGAACCAATTAATGGTAATACTTCTGTCTCTGGATCTACATTTATTCCGTACTTGTTTGTGTACCATTTCGCTACAGCTTCCCGAAATAACCGCGTACCATTGAAGAGTAAATAACCGTGGGTACTCGGATCGATTAATGCTGATTGAATTGCGGCAATCACATGTGCGGGTGTTGGTAAATCTGATGAACCCAATGATAGATCGATGATTTCCTGTCCTAATCCTCGCGCTCTTCCCTTCGCTCGATCCATATCGGCAAATACATTACTTTTTAAGGGTTGAAGGCGTTGGGAGAACTGCATGTAAATCAGTTGATAGTTGAT
>JAJAYU010000186.1 GCA_026786125.1 Chamaesiphon sp. | reverse complement strand
GTCTTAATGAACCCGAAAAGTTTCGCGGGTGGTTAAGTAGGATTGCTACCAATCTGTTCTACGATGAGCTACGAAAACGCAAGCGAGTAGCTCCACCGTTATCTTTGGATGCACCGATCAATCTCGAAGATGGATCGATGGAGTGGGATATTGCTTCCGATACCCCCAACCCTTCAGAGCATCTCAGTACAGTTGAGTTTTACGATCAATTGAGATCGGCAATCGCCAATCTCCCAGCCGCTTTCCGTACCACGATAGTCCTCCGTGAAATCGAAGGATTGTCTTATGAGGAGATCGCTGAAGCTACCGGAGTATCGATCGGCACAGTCAAATCACGGATTGCCAGAGCAAGAGCTGGATTACAATCTCAATTAACTGGCTATTTTGAATCGTAACTAAACATCCCAAACTGGGATGTTTAGCAATATATTAATATTTAGCTGCGTTGGCTAGAATTAAAATTATCTTGACTTTAGGACACACACTGGGTAATTGAGGATCGAAACATGATAGACAATTTCGATGGGCAGCGATCTGGATCCGTTTTAGACGAACGGTTTGAATTGCTTAGTGCCTATCTAGATGGCGAGGTGACTGCGAACGAACGCAAGCAGGTGGAAGCATGGCTAGCCACAGATCGGGCGTTTCAACAACAGTATCGTCAACTCCAAAATATTCAGCACGCATTTCCTCGGATCACTGTACCGAGTAGTCAGTCTACAGCAGCTTTGGCTGAAGGTGTATTCGGGCAGATCGATCGGAACCGCAATCGCAAGTTAGCCTGGATTGGTGGTGGGGCGATTGCGGCTACTGTCTTAGCCGCTGTAACGGGCTTGAGTGGCTTACTCGGAGATCGCAGTCCTCAATTGCAATTTGCATCGAATAAAGCCAATACCCCAGCAGCGTTGATGGTGGCATTGAATGACCCCATTTTGGCGATGCCTGCACCAGAGCGATTGATGGAGTTACCAATGTCTTCGCCTGAAGTTAACGCCGATTAAGGTTGAGCTAAATTTATCGCGATTAATATCAAAAGCGGCATTCGATCGAATGTCGCTTTTTAGTTGGGGTGTAATTCAGTCACTAATTTCCAATCGCTTGAGCATAGCAGCTCGTGCTCGATCGGCTAAACTATCATCCAGTGGTGCAAGATTGATTTCAGTTTGGTACTTATCTTGCAGTGCAGTTTTGATCATCCAGTCGGCGATAAACGGGTTTTTGGGGATGAGTGGCCCGTGGGAGTAAGTTGCGATCGCATTGCAATAGAACGCGCCTTCCGTGCCATCTGTGGCGTTATTACCAAATCCTTTGATTACCGTCCCCAGGGCTTCAGCATTGGGGCCGAGATAGGTTCTGCCACCGTGATTTTCAAACCCGACGATGATCGGTTTCTTGCCTCCTAGCAGCTCAGTAAGTTCGGCGGCGAGTCTTTTGGCGGTAATCTCGAATACGACGTTGCCAGTGCAGCGGGGGACATCAATCCCTGGATGTTTGCTCTCTAGATCGATGATGCCCATCCCTTCGATCCGTTCGCCCAGTCCTGGCTCGTAAAATCTGCCTAGCAATTGCGGCGAACCGCAGGTAAACACACCTGGTGCGCCTGCATCTAGTTTAGCTTTGATTGCTTCGGCTTTAGCTCCCGCAAGGTCGCGCATGACGATTTCTTGTTGGCGATCTTGGGCACCGCCGCCTGCCATCATATCGATTTGGTGGATACTATCAGGATGGGAATTGACATCAAATGGAATTACTTCAACCTTAATTCCCCGCCATTGGGCACGTTGTTGGAGGGCAATTACGTTTCCTCGATCGCCATAAGTACTCATCAGAGTAGGATAGAGCCAGCCGATTTTTAGTTCTAGAGTCATGGGTTTTTGGGGGTTGAGAGATACACCATCTGTAGGGGCGGGTTTATGCTAGAAGTTGTGTCTGTAATGAAAATCCAATTCAAACCCGCCCTCACTCACTAGCATTTCAGGATGCTATAAAATCTTTTTACCAGTCAGAATTTCACGGACATCTAACATGGCTGAATAGGTTGGGATAATATGCAGAATTTGATTAGGTGCTGTAAGTTTGATCGCAGTATCGATTGCTTCTTTTAGATCTTCCTTGACGATAATATTCGCACCACTATTTAGATCGGTTTTGCTATATTCCAATCGCAATGCCATATCATAAACTCGATCGCCACTAACAACAATTGTGCCACCAGCATTAACAAATTTTTCGGTGTCTACGTCCCAAATCCACGAGACATCGGTACCATCGGGTGTTCGATCGTTTAGCAACATTAAACTCACCGATTCGCTACCAGCCTGATTTACTTGGCTAATAGCACGGATGGTTTCGTTCATACTAGCAGGATTTTTAGTTAACAAGATCCTAACTTTCTTGCCTTTATACATCACTTCTTCCGATCGACCAAATGCCGCTTGGAAGTTGCTAATCGCATTGAGGATAATCGGCTTACTAATACCGATCGATTCCATTGTAGTCACGGCTGCGAGGGTATTATATTTGTTATAAACACCGATTAATACCTGCGGCCATTCCTTACTATCGATCGAGAGCTTGCTCTTGGTAAAATCACACTTAGGGCAGTCAAAATCACCTTGATGCGAGAGATAAACACCTTTGTATTCGAGGGCAGTACCGCAACTTGGGCAGTAAATTGAGTCTACAGCATGAGGGATTTCATCGAGATATAATTCCGGTTCGCTTAGTCCAAAATATTTAACTTGTTTGGGCTTATCCCCTGTTGCTAATTGTTGTCCCAAATGAGCTAGAGCCGGATCGTCGCCATTGGTAACTAAAATTGTGTCGCAATCTAATTCGGCAATTGCCTTGCCCCAACGATAGGTAATTGTATCAACTTCGCCATATCGATCGAGTTGATCGCGAAATAGATTTAGGGCAATGACATATTTCGGTTTGAGTTGGGGAATTACTAGTGGGATGACATTTTCATCTACTTCCAGAATGCCAAAGTCAGCCTTGAGCTTGCCAGTCAAACTTGTTTTTTCTAATAACGTGGTGATTAAGCCATTAACTAAATTGGCTCCCGCTTCATTGTGAACTACTTTCCAACCATCTTTTTCTAAAATATCTCGGAGTAAAAGGGAAGTAGTAGTTTTACCATTTGTACCAGCAACAATAATTACCCCATGTTTAATCTGTTGGGATAGCATGGCTAAAATCTGCGGGTGCAACCGTTTACCGATGGTACCAGGTAGCACGCTGGCGGCACCTAGTTTGAATGTGCGAATTGTCTCGGTAATTGTCTTGGCGGCAAATACGGCAATTCCCAACCTGACTCGATCTAATAAATTTATCTGCACCTTACACCCTGTTTCAGCGATGGACTAGTATCGGGGTGACTACACCACCTGAAGCTGCACATTATATCAATGATCTTGCCTGACGAAGCATATTCGTAAAGTTTGACCATGATTTTAAGCTTTAGAAAAGACGATCGAGTGAAATCTATATTAATCTGAGGGTAGCGCATTAAACCGATCCTTTACCCCCTGAACCCCTGATGAATTGGTGGCAACAACTAAAACGAAATGGATTGGCGCGAGTGGGCGCGATGGCTTTAGTCGTGATGTATCTGACTGTGATTGCGGCTGAGTTCATGGCTCCATACGATCCTTATGTGTCTCAGGAGGATGGCTCACTCTTGCCACCGACAGCAATTCATTGGATCGATAATCAGGGTAAATTTATTGGCGCGCATGTTTACCCGACTACTCAGGGTCAAACAGATATTAACACAGGCGATCGACTGCTCAAAGTAGACACCACGAAACCATCCTCGATTAACCTATTTGTGCGCGGTGATAGCTATAAGTTGTTCCCCTTGAGCATCCCGCTTTTACCCAATTTCGACACGAGTACAAGCAAAAAAAGTAAAGATAAAGCTCCAGTCGCCAAAACTAAAGCTGATGCTGCCGAATTCACCATCTTCTCTGGGATTCCCTGTGACTGGCATTTATTTGGCACCACAGGTACAGGCAAAATAAATCTGCTCGGTACCGACGAACAGGGGCGAGATCAGTTCAGTCGTCTCGTCTATGGGGGCAGAATCAGCCTGTTCATTGGACTAATTGGGGTTTTGATATCTTTCCCAATCGGGATGATTTTAGGTGGGATATCGGGCTATTTTGGCGGCTGGATCGATGCAACGATTATGCGGGTAGCTGAAGTATTGATGACTTTGCCCAGTCTATATCTATTAGTCGCTCTAGCCTCAGTATTACCCGATCGAGTCAGTAGTTCTCAGAGATTTTTATTGATTATTGTGATTACCTCATTTATCAGTTGGGCAGGGCTAGCACGAGTAATTCGTGGTCAAGTATTATCGATCAAAGAGCGAGAATTTGTCCAAGCAGCACGGGCGATGGGTGCAAAACCGTTATATATTATTATCCGCCATGTGATTCCCCAAACTGCGACTTATTTGATTATTTCGGCAACTCTGGCGATTCCCAGTTTCATTGTTTCAGAATCAGTGTTGAGTCTAATTGGACTAGGAATTCAACCACCAGATCCATCGTGGGGAAATCTACTATCGATCGCCACCAACACATCAATTCTGATCTTCCAACCCTGGTTAATTTGGCCTCCAGCTTTATTAATCATTCTCACAGTTCTATCCTTCAATCTCCTCGGTGATGGTTTGCGAGATGCCCTCGATCCAAGAAATCTCCAACGATCTTCAACCAATTAATTAAAACCCCATCCGTTGGCGTAGCCTTTCCGTAGGAAGCGGAGGGGTGCCCGCAATACGGTTCGGTTAAGGTCTAGACGGTATTGACGATCCCGCTGACGCAAACTCGCCAGGGCTAAAATAATCGGCAAGATAGTCTTAATGCTGTTCGATGACTTAGGAGATGCAATTAACGAGTAAGTCTCGTAATATAAAGGGGTCGCAGATTTGCGACCCTTTTATTTTTAAATCCCGATATCATCTAAAGAGAAGTGTAAAGCGGTTCTGTTCCGTTGGGTAAAGCATCTATGACAGCAACAGTTTTGGCAGATCGCACAATCGCGGGTGGAGACGAACCAACTAAATTTAACCCGATCGAGTCCTGGTATCCGGTATTCTATGTTGAGGATCTCGACAAAACTCAACCGACACCATTTACATTGCTCGATCGAGATTTAGTGATCTGGTGGGATGGTGTGGCGCAGGAGTGGCGAGCTTTTGATGATCGCTGTCCCCATCGGTTAGCGAGACTATCGGAAGGACGGATTGCTGAAGATGGCTTGCTAGAATGTCCCTATCATGGCTGGGCATTTACAGGTGCTGGTACATGCGATCGAATTCCCCAGCAATTACCCGATGCCAAGGCTGAGACTTCTCGCCGTGCTTGTGTAAAGTCGCTCCCGACGGCGGTAGAGCAGGGACTATTATTTATCTATCCAGGGACAGCTACCAGAGCCACTGAGACACCGATTCCAGTGATTCCGGTACCAATGGTGGATGGCAAGCCACAAGACGGCTGGGTGATGCTCAATACCTTTCGGGATTTGCCTTATGATGCGTTGACGTTGCTGGAAAATGTGCTCGATCCAAGCCATTTACCATTTACCCATCACAATAGCGTCGGTAAGCGATCGAATGCTAGTCCAGTTGAATTGGAAGTGATTTCTTCAGGTAAATCTGGGTTTACAGGTACTTGGGCGGAGGGGCCGCGCAAGGGTACACTGGGCAGGCAGAATACTACTTTCATCGCCCCATGTCTGATGTGGCATGAGTTGACATCCAAGCAATTGGGCGAAACAATTACGGTGGTTTATGCCACACCAATACGCAAGGGTGAATGTCGAGTTTTCGCCAGATTTCCATTCAAATTTGCGAGCAAAGTTCCAGCATTCTTTATCAGTAATACACCTCAATGGTATTCCCACATTAATAACAACGCGATCTTAGAAGATGACCAGATTTTTCTCCACTATCAAGAACGCTATCTAGCAAGTAATGGCGGTAGTGAGAATTTTAATCAAGCTTTTTATCTACCGACTAAAGCCGATGTCTTTGTATTTGAATATCGGCAGTGGTTAAATAATTATCAAGCAGATCCTTTTCCTGGTCAAACTTTCAAGCCAGCATTACCAACCGAGCAATTACTTGATCGATATCACAGTCATACCGAGCATTGCCATAGTTGTCGGATTGCCCACAAAAATATTCAAACTGCCAAACACTTGATCGCAATTATCGCTCTATTTACCTGGGTAAGTACGATGATATTTGCACTGGTTGGGGGTGGGTTGGCAATTACCCCAGTTTTGATTTCGATGGGAATAGTCGCGATCGGATTGATAGTTTGGGTGGTGTGCGATCGGCTTCAAGTGAAGTTGGGACGGGGCGAAAGAATTCCAGCACGCAACCGCAAGTAAACACCAAAAAACCGACTCTTCCAAAAAAGTCGGTTTTTTATATTTAATTAACGAAAGTTGAGTGTGTTGGGTTTCGCTCTGCTCTACCCAACTTACAGGTCCTTGTATTATCAATTATCACTTAATTAATCTACTTGAACAGCATTAACATCAACTGTTGCATCTTCAGGGTTTTCAGTTGCTTTAGCTGCCCGAACATTACTTTCTTGTAATTTATCTTTGGCAATTTGAGCCACTTCAGCAATCAATAATGAAATGACGATCCCATCATCAATCCAACCAACTATTGGGAAAATATCGGGAGAGATATCGATCGGACTAACGAGATAAACAACAGAGCCAGCTACCACCCACCAACGATATTTGGGATTACGGAGCAAGTCGCGATACCAGTTATAAATTGATTGGAGTGAAAAGTTCATGTTGGTCTCCTTTGAGCTATTTCTGAGCTATTTCTGAGCTATTTCTGAGCTGTTTCTATCATCTCTCGATCGCCAGCAATTCGATAGGTGTGGAAAACTGCTATTTTTGTAGTGTCGTCCACACCTAGTTTGGTGGATGGTGGATGGTGAATGGTGAATAGTGAAATTGAAGCTATGAGACTAGGTAGCTGTAAGTTTTCGGGCTTCCTTGATCATGCCGATTAGGACTTGGTGAGCATCTTCAGAGTCGGTGAGTTGGCGATCAAATGGAATTCTGAGGCTGACGGTGCTACCATCGACTTGAGCGGTGAGATCCATACCCAGGGGATCGATCGCACTCATGGCGGCTGTCTGAGCGGCTGGAGCGTTGCCAAAGACTTGGGCATAGGTAAGCACTGCGGACGCATGATCGTCATTCATGTGCTTGCAAATGCGATCGCTGATTTCGGGAGTGAGAGGATCTGCTGCCATAATATTTTGGGTTGGTGGGTGAAAATATATCTCGATCGTACCTTAAAAACATATTTCGATCGGCGGATCTAGGCAAATTCCAGTGGTTTTTAAAAATGAATCGTCTTCAAATGGCGAGATTACGCCCCTATTCCCTATTCCCTATCCCCTAACAAATGAATCACAATTCTCATCCACTCCAAAGACTACTAGCTTATGGGCGGCAATATCAAGGACAAACTTGGCAAGCAGCGATTTTCTCAGTCTTAAATAAACTGTGTGATGTTGCTCCAGAAATTTTGATCGGCATGGCGGTGGATGTCGTTGTCAAAAAACAAGATTCATTTATTGCCACATTAGGCATTCGGAATGTCGAGCAACAGTTGATTATTTTGACTGGAATTACGGTGGTGGTGTGGATCGCCGAGTCGATTACCCAATATATCTACACTAATCTCTGGCGCAATCTTTCCCAAAAAATTCAACACAATCTCCGGCTCAATGCCTACGATCATATTCAGCAATTAGATCTTGCTTACTTTGAAAATCAAAGTACTGGGAATTTATTCTCAATCCTGGGCGATGATATTAATCAGCTCGAACGATTTTTAGATGTGGGGGCGAATGAGATTATTCAAGTAGTTACCAATGCGATCGTTATTGGTGGTGTATTCTTTGTCCTGGCTCCAGGACTTGCTTGGTGGTCGATGGTACCGATTCCAATTATTATTATTGGTTCGATTTGGTTCCAGAAAACCCTTGCACCCTATTATGCCAACGTCCGTGAAAAAGTTGGTTTATTAAACAGTCGGCTGGCGAATAATTTAGGCGGAATTACCACGATCAAAAGTTTTACTACTGAAGCTTTTGAACTCGATCGAGTCCGCGCTGATAGTGAAGCCTATCGTCAGAGCAATCGTCGAGCGATTAAGGTGAGTGCAGCGTTTGTACCCTTAATTCGGATGGCTGTTTTATTTAGCTTTACGATGACACTATTGCTCGGCGGACTTGCTGCTGCCAAAGGTGAGTTGGGCGTGGGGACATACAGTATTTTGATCTATCTTACCCAACGCTTATTATGGCCGCTGACGCGCTTAGGTGAGACGTTAGATCTCTATCAACGGGGGATGGCTTCTACCAATCGGGTGATGGATTTATTGGATACGCCAGTTGCAATCGATTCTGGTAGTTTAGCTCTATCACAGGTACATGGTGAGATTGAATTAAAAGATGTGACTTTTGCTTATCCAGACAGGTCTATTGTTGTCAATAATCTATCACTAAAAGTCCCTGCTGGACAAACCATTGCGATTGTTGGTGCCACAGGTTCAGGCAAAAGTACTTTAGTAAAACTCTTGCTACGACTATACGAAATTCAGTCGGGATCGATCACGTTAGATGGTCTAAATATTCAAGATTTACATCTAGCTGACTTGCGAAGATCGATCGGTTTAGTTAGTCAAGATATCTTTTTATTCCACGGTTCGGTGCGTGAAAATATTGCTTATGGTAGTCCTGATGCAACTCTAGAATCAGTAATTACTGCTGCCAAAATTGCCGAGGCTGATGATTTTATTGATCGATTACCAGAACAATACGATACGATTGTCGGCGAGAGAGGACAGAAATTATCCGGTGGACAACGCCAACGAATTGCGATTGCTCGTGCGGTATTAAAGAATCCCCCAATCCTGATTCTCGATGAAGCCACATCCGCTGTCGATAATGAAACCGAAGCGGCAATTCAAAGATCTTTAGATAAAATCACTGTAAATAGAACTACAATTGCGATCGCTCATCGGCTCTCGACAATCCGCAATGCTCACTGTATTTATGTGATGGATCGGGGGGAATTAGTTGAAGCTGGTACCCACGACGAGTTGTTGGCTGTGAATAAAATCTATGCTGGATTATGGAATATTCAACAAAATGCTAGAATAGCTGCCTAATCACAGAATCGATGCCGGATGATGGAATATTCAACAGAACGCTAGAGTTGAGGGGTAGATCTAGGGCGGGAATGAAGCACCGCCCAATTCAGACTAGCTCACTAGAATTTTCGTTATGTATAATCCGGCATTGCTTCGGCATTGTCTCTCTTCGAGCCGAGTAGATCGAGACTATCCACCTTGATCACGGGGCGAGAACGCTCCGTACCTGTGGCTTTATCGATCCAGGTTTCAACTTCGAGGGAGCCTTTGATGCCGATTTGACTGCCTTTTTTCGCATAGTTTTTAGCAATTTCGCCAGTTTTGCCCCAGATTTTGAGATTAAACCAATCAGGCTGATCCTGATTTTTGCTGCGACGATTGACTGCTAGGGTGAGGGTACAGACACATTTTCCAGAACCCTCAAACCATTTCAGTTCTGGATCTCCACCAACTCTGCCAACTAGGTGAACGGTGTTAATACTCATAGTAAATAGTAGTTATGTACTTTATACTCTGATTGTAACTCAAAACGGCGATCAACGCGATCGGGGTTTTGGCTGATTTTGAGATTTATTTAGTAGCTCGCCAAATTTTAATAGTTCGATCGAGACTAGCTGTAATTAAAAATTTACTATTGATCTGAAAGACGATCGATTTGACGGCACCTTGATGGGCTTGAAAACTATGAGTTAATGCTTTGGTATCGGTATCCCAGAGGTGCACCATGCCATCAATTGAGCCACTCGCGATCGTTTTACCATCGGGACTAATGGCGACTGCTTGCACGCCATCCTGATGTCCGGTGAGGATATGGGGATTAGATGTGCCTAATTGTCGGATTTGGACAGTTCGATCGCTACTACCACTAATAATTAGTTGTCCATCCTGACTAATTACCAAAGCATTAATCGACTGATCATGAGATTGAATTGTTTTGAGCAATTGTTTATTTTCCACATCCCAGAATTGGATCGATCGATCTGCACCTGCACTTACCAATATTTTTCCATTTGGCATGAACTGCATCGCCATGACTGACTCTGGTTGCTCATTGAGGGTTGAGATGATTTTACCTGTATGGGGATTCCACAATCTAATCCGGCGATCTGCGCCACCACTGGCCAATATTTGACCATCGGAACTAAACTTAACACTATAAATAATTCCGGCATCTTCAGTTAATTCTCGAAGTGAATTATGCAATGATTCTCGGCGGCGAAGTTGAACTCGGCGATTTTTACCACCACTGGCAATATAAATACAATCGGGACTAATTGCTAATCCATAAATCGCATTATTATTACAGTAAGTACCGATCGGTTGTTGGGGCATGGTTAAGTTCCAAACTGCCACAGTTCCGCCATCATCACCACTAACTAAGTATTGACCATTTGCAGATATATCGATCGTGTTAATTGGTTTATTATGCCAGACGGAGATATAGTCTTCTTGCCAATTGTAAATAGGATTTGGTTTCAATGCTGGAGTAGATATTGGAGCCAGAGCAATATTAGATGGTTGAGGACTAATAATTGGACTAGGTAAAGTAACTATAGGTGAATAGATATTTGACTGAGGTGGATTGATGATTGGATTAGTTACTTGTAGGGCATCAATCACAGCTCGAACAGTTTGGTATCGATCGATCGGTTTAGGTTCGATTAGTTTATTAATAATTGTAGTTAACTGTGGATCGATCGGAGTAGTTAAGCTATCCTGCCAGATCCAGGTGCCCAGATTATCATCAAACAAATTAAAGGGTGAAATACCCGTTAATAAGTTGAGACATGTTACGCCCAAGCTGTAGAGATCGCTAGAGGGGAAAGATCTCCCCCAGCCTTGTTCTGGAGCCATAAATTCTGGCGTGCCAATGGTGGTTCCTGGCAATTGAGGTCGATCTAGTGCCGCCAATTTCGCAGCACCAAAATCAACTAGATACAGTTGACGGTTATCAGTGCGACGAATAATATTTTCAGGCTTAATGTCTCGGTGAATAAATCCTAACTGATGGATATATTCGAGGGTTGATAAAATTGTTGTTAATAGTTCTCTGATTTGAACTGCTGAGAATTTATCATGCTCCGCTAGTTCATCCTTGAGATTTTGACCATCGACAAATTCTTGAACTAAATATTGACGACCATCGGGGGTAATAAAATAAGCAAGTAATTTGGGAATATTCGGATAATCTAGTTGCTCTAATGCACTTGCTTCTTGGGTAAATAATTCAGCCGCTTTTTGGGCTGCGGTAGTTCCTTCAATTTGCGGAAAAAATTGCTTGATCGCACAAAAAGGTTTAGACGGTTTATCTTCATCGATCGCTTTAAATGTTCGTCCAAATCCACCTTGTCCAATCGGTTTAATTGCCAAATATCGATCGCGCAATCGCAACATGCTGCCACAACTACGGCAAAAATTGCTCTGCTGTGGATTCTCTGGCTGTACACAATTAGGATTGAGACAATAACTCATGAACTTTAGATTGTCCTTTAATTATCTTAACCGATCAACAAATGAGTAGACGCAAATATTTGTTAGATATAAATCCTAGTCAGTAAGCAATCCACCCTAATAGATATTTATCAATTATCAATTATTAATTATTAACCAAACTTACTAGTTACGGATATTTTCTGCCACCAGAAATTCAAAGGATAATAGAGAATAGGCATCCATAAACCGCTGAGAATAGCAGCAATTAGCACAACTGAAGATTGATTAGTCCAGAGGTAATTAAGACTATCCACACTGGCTACTGGAGACTGCTGAATCGCTGTTTCCAAAAAATATTGCAATCCAGTTACAAATTCACTCACGAGGGTGAGGAAGAAAGCAGCAATACTCGCCGATAAAATTGTATTGTCTAAATAGCGTTGCTTATGTAGCCAAAAAGCTAGCACGCCTACAATTGTCAGACTCAAGACGTGAGTGGGTAGAGTGCCGAGTGTCGCAGCCGCAGGAAAAGTCATCCCATCCTGAATCAATCCCAGTACAATTCCCGCCGTAGCTGCGTGCCAAATCGATCGATTTAGACTCCAGATAATTATCCACATGACCAGCCAACTGGGTCCAGTACCTAAAATTTCCATTCCAGGTAGGCGGCTAGGCAATAGGATCAAGCATAAACCGACCGAGGCAATCACGATCAAGATATGCAGTCCATTCCGAACTAGAGGGGATAGATTAGAGATACTCATTTTGCGGCTGGTTTAGCTGGTGTAACTGGAATTACTTCTGTTGTGTTGGGATTGTGTGGATGCACTGTCACCCATTCTAGATTAGCTAGCGGTGCCGTAAATTCAACGATCGCTTCTGGAGCTAGAGATTTATTCAGATTCAGCTCAATTACCTTGCCTACTCCCAATCCAGTCGGAAATAATTGACTGACGGCAGAAGTTGAAACTACATCACCGACTTTGACAGTCGGACGTTTATCAAAAAATTGTAATACTGCTTGATTAGCGCGAGTTCCCTGGAGAATGCCCATATTGCGCGAGCGACTAATCAATACACCCATTCGACTACTGGGATCGCTGACTAATAACACCCGACTGGTATGGGGCGAAACACTCACTACCCGACCAACAACACCACCAGTTCCAACTACAATGTGATCGATCGCCACTCCGTCAGCACTACCGCGTCCGATCACTATTTGTTGCCACCAATTATCCGCACTCCGCAGTACGATAGGTGCCAAAATTCCCTGAGTGGGAACGGCTGCACTATAGCTAGCGAGTTGTTTGAGTTGTTGATTTTGAGTTCTCAATTCCTGCAACTCATTTTGGAGTTGTTCTACTTGGGCAGTTTTGAGCGTATCAAGCTGTCTAGAGTTGGGTGTAAGGGCTTGAGAAATAGCATTGTAGGCTTCATCTACTAAGGCACTTTGAGTTTGTAACACTAGATATGTACCGCCGATGACCGTCCCAAATCCTGCTAATTTCAGGGCATTTTTATCCCACCAGCGGCGCAAGGTAAACATAGTTCGTTGCTTGTTTTTTTGTTAGTTAATTTGGTGAATGTAATTGACTTGATTCGAGAACTAAGTTGTCAGGAATACTGAACTAGCTCTTTTCACAGCAGTTTTTGAGCTAATGGGCCAATTCTTAACCCACGCCAGCCCTCCCCTATCCCAGAGGAGGGAGCAAGAG
>JAJAYU010000185.1 GCA_026786125.1 Chamaesiphon sp. | reverse complement strand
CTGAACCATACCGCCCCAATCGAGTTTACTGCTATTTCCGGCAACTATTAGCGGTGATTTAGATTGGCTGGCGATCGTGACTAGTTCAGCTAGTGCTGCTGTGCTCGTTGGTAGACCAATTGGCAAAGGGATATCATGAATACTGTCGCCCATAGAATCTAAGTTTGTCGCAGGATAGTTAAGCATCTTAACTCAATCGTTGGCAAAGCAGCTCCCCATGAGCATCGTTATCTACTCACGAATTCAGCTCGGAAAAACTAGTGTAGCCAATTATGAAGCTATCTTGCTTGTCGCCACCTTTGCCCCAAATTAAACCAGAATTACTGGCAGAGATTGCTCAAGCTCTAACTGCGGATGGGTGCAGATTGCTAATTATCGCCAAACCCCTAGCACAACGCGCTCAAATCTTTAGTTATGGTTTGCAGCCGCGCAACTCTACGCCGATTGAAAAACATCTACTTTGGCAGGATATCCTCAAGCCCCAGACTACCACAACTGCTGAAACATCTTTAACAGAAGTCTATCTGATCGACAGAATTTGGGAGCACCCAACTTTAGCACCGTTGTCGATTTCCTTTGCGGCTGCGGGAATTCAGTCTCTACTAATTGTGCCCTTACGTCACAATCAACAGTGTATCGGTTGTCTGACTTTATTTAGATCTAGATCTAATTTGCAGTGGACAGATGAAGAACTAAAATCAGCTCGAAGGTTGGCACTCAACTTATATTTTGCGGTGGTTCAACAACAAGTCGAGCAGATGTTTCAAGATCGAGCTTATCGCGATCTATTAACTGGTTTGCCCCATCGAGTATTGCTGGATCGATGGTTGAATTTTACACTAACCAAAATGTCTGCAACAGGTCAATTTTTGGCAGTAATCTTGATCAATTTAGATCGATTTAAGAATATCAATGACAGCCTCGGTCATCGTTGCGGCGATCGATTGCTACAATTAATTGCGACACGGCTCAAACATACTCTCGGTGCCAGCGTAATTGTCGGACGCTGGAGTGGGGATGAATTCGCACTGCTTATTCCCGAACTCAGGGATATTGATGCTGTCAAAACAGTTGCAGATCGAGTGTTGGGTAGCTTCGATCTGCCATTTGTATTTGAACAAGATTTTCAGGCATTAAAAACCAACTCACTTTATATCAAAATTGGCATGGGGATTGCCATTGCGACAGATGATAATCTCGATCAAGAAACACTACTCCAACAGGCAGATATTGCCCTCCGTCGAGCTAAAAATAACGGTAAGAATAGCTATGAGATCTACGATCCAATCGCTGCCGATGCTGTTACTATCGGTACATCCTCTCCCCAATTAAATCGATTAAGATTAGAAAATATGCTCGATCGAGCGATCGTTGATCGTAAATTATTCTTGCATTATCAACCCCAAATCGATATTCAAACTGGAACGATTGTCGGGATTGAAGCATTGTTACGGTGTCAAGATCATCACTCTAACACAATTAATCCGGCTGATTTCATTCCAATTGCCGAAGAAACTGGATCGATTATTCAATTGGGTGAATGGGTACTTAGAACTGCTTGCAATCAAAGCAAATTATGGCAAGAGATGGGCTTGGGTGATTTTCCAGTTGCGGTTAATTTTTCAGTCAAGCAACTTCAAGATCGCAACTTAATTGATACTATTGCGGAGATTCTGACCGAAACTAAAATATCACCTGCGACTCTAGAAGTAGAAATCACTGAAAGTATTGCGATCAAAGATTTAGATCTGACCATCTCTATTTTAGAATCTCTGAGAGAAATAGGTGTTAAGATCTCTCTTGATGATTTCGGTACGGGTTACTCATCTCTAGCCGCGCTTAAGTATTTACCCCTAGATCGACTCAAGATCGATCGATCCTTCATTCGCGAACTCAAGCTAAATACAATTGATGCCTCGATTGTTAGTACGATCGTTAATTTAGGACATGAATTGAAACTCAATGTTGTGGCGGAAGGAGTGGAAACAATCGAACAATTTGAGCTATTGCGATCGATTAATTGTGATGCCGTTCAGGGTTTCTTCTTTAGTCGCCCATTGGCTGCCGCCGATCTTGAGACTATGATTATAACAGGTAGTTATTGGCATCATAATTGCACTCATCCCCATAATTTACTCTCACACTGACTCACAGATTTTATCCAATATATGACATCAATCCAAATTTATGGTATTCCCACCTGTGGTACTTGTAAAAAGGCTCTGCAATGGCTAGATGCCCAGCAAATCAGCTATGAGTTTATCAATACTAAAGAACAGCCCCCCAGCTCCGAAAAAATTGGTGATTGGGTTAAGACTTTGGGCAATAAATCCATGCGAAATACTTCAGGACAATCCTATCGCGCTCTCGATGAGGTTAAAGATACTTGGAATGAGGCTGAATGGGTGACGGCGTTTAGTGATGATGTGATGCTGCTAAAGCGACCAATTTTCGTCAAAGACGGTATTGCCATCGCCGTCGGTTTCCGTGATGTCGCCAAAATCAAAGCAGATATAGCATAGAGGTGGATAGTGAATGGTGGATGGTGAATAGTGAATTAATACTGGCTATTTCTTGGGTGGGAAGGGAGTAGGATTTTGCTTAAATCACAAGAGTTTGAATGATCGATGGTAAGTCCACCATTCACCATTCACTATTCACCATCCACCAATTTCAAACATTTAATAATTGCATCAACACGGCTGGTACCGGAATTAATGCTAGAACTAAAATCGCCAAAATCATCACACCCAGAGCATCTCGCCAGTTATTTAGTTCGGAAACATCATTGAGGGCGGGTTCATCAATTGCTGGAATTAGGGAAATAACGATCGCCAGAAACAGCAAATCAGTATTACCAAAGCCTGAAGATCTAAAGCGGATCACCCCAAGAATAACTAGGATAATCTTACTCAATTGACTGATAATTGCGCTCGGCTTTTGACCAAACATGGCATGGACAATATAGCCACCATCTAATCTCCGCAATGGCATTAAATTGATTGTGATAATCAATAGACTAATGTAAGCAGCGATCGCCACACTGTGCAAACTGATTGCACGTTCGGCCACAAATTGGCTACCTAATGCCAACTTACAAAATAGAGTCAGTAGCAGTGAAAAACAGGGATTGAAGGCTTGAAAACTAAATAGAGTAGACTTGAGATCGATCGGAACAATTGTAGACTGTGACAGCCCCCAAATCAGCAGCGGAATCGCCATTAGTAGTCCCAATGATGCAGCTATAAAACCTAAATCAAATATGGCTTTACGATCGGGAATTGGCGATCTCATTTGCAAAAAAGAGCCATAAGTACCAGGCGGAATTGGTAGGGGAATCAAGTAGGGTAAGTTAGTATCAATCTTGTAAAATTTAGCTACGAAATAACGGCCGAGATCCCGCAATCCTAAGATCGAAATAATGCTGATGGAATAAGACCATCCCGCCGTAATAATCTGAATCGGTTCGTTTTTAGGTGAGCGAGCTAATACTGCTCCAAAATAGGTAGTGGCGGCAATGGTGAGTACTAGTAACAATCCAGCAATCCCGTACTCCAGCCATCGACGCGATTGAGTAATTTTAGTAAACTGAGGGCGTGGTACTAGGGCAAAAAATGGTTTACCAGTGGATAGACTATATTGAAATAAAATAAAGAATCGATCGCCAAATAAATCTTCAATGTTTTGTTTGATCGTAGCATAGGCATTATCTGCTCCAGTCCGCAGTTTGCCCCGACATAATACTGCTTGCGGCCGATATTCAATCTTATCGAGGAAGAATACATTCCAAGCAAAACAAGTCCTTAATGTCGCCTCTTCTTCTGGTTCTATCGGTCGGACTATCGGCGTTTCTGTGACCAATTCTACGGCTACTGGCGGTACAATCTCCGGTACAGATTGATTCGGATCGAGTTCAGCAGGTGGTAGGATTGGATCGATCAATCTAGCTCTGCGCCCGCCCCAGTCAAGTAGTCGCCAATAGATCAGCCAACAGATCGAACAAACGCCAATTGCTAGAGGGAAGACTGGGATTTGCTTGCTCCAAGTCACTGTTGCCCCAGTTAAAATTGGCGGAGTCATCAGGATGAGCCATAATATCCACAGTGGTACCTTCGTCATGGGACTAACGGTTCGCTGGAGGACCATATATGTCGAAATACCCGATAAGATTAAGATAAACAGTAAAGACAACCACATGAATAAAATTATTAATAATCGATCAAACTACTAGGTGAATTGACGCGGATCTAAAGCCTCTAATCGAATTCATCTTTAGTAGGACTGCGGTGCTAAATCCAATTTTCCGGTAAAATATGAATCCTAGTTAATGTAGATGCGCTGATGCAGTCAGAATCAAATTTGTCAGATCCATCGCTCCCCGTTAGAGCTACAACAAGTAAGCCACCAATCGAGATCTTGCCAGGTATTTTTGCCTTTCCTCCTAACCGCGATACATTAGGTGGTACCGCCTATGCGATCCTCTCTCCCACTGGCAATATCTTAATTGATAGTCCAGCATGGAACGATGTCAATCAGCAGTTTATCACCAATCTAGGCGGCGTGAAATCTTTGGCAATTACCCATCGGGGTGGTATCGGCGCAACTAGCACTATCGCTGCGGCATTAGGCTGTGAGGTAATCATTCAAGAGCAAGAAGCATACTTATTGCCAGATCTTAAAGTTACTACTTTTCAAGACAAATTTGCTATTAACGATAGCATACATGCAATTTGGACTTCTGGGCATTCACCTGGATCTACTTGTATTTATGCTGCTAGTAACGGTGGAGTACTATTCACAGGTAGACACTTATTACCCAATCAATTTGGTGCAGCCGCGCCGCTTCGCACTGCCAAAACTTTTCACTGGAACCGCCAACTTCGCAGCGTCGAAGCAATCTGGGCGCGGTTTCCGTCACAATATCCTCTAGCACATATCTGTCCAGGTGCTAATACAGGATTACTGCGGGGTAAGGGATCGATTTTAGTTGAGTGTATTTGAGCGTTAATCGGGTGCAAATTTCCTTGATCTTAGCAAGGAAACCAGGGGCAAATGAAACCCCTAATTCTGCTACAGTGGATGAACGATATCTAAATGATTAGAAAAACTTTTAACTCTCATCCAGGAACTAACTATGGACTTTGATTTTCGCCTCCTGATTGTCCTTGCACCTCTTGCCGCCGCAGCGGGTTGGGCTGTTTTCAACATTCTGCCAGCAGCCCTGAGACAACTCAAGGTATTCATGGACGGTAAGGAATAAGATAACAAATCGAGTAGGAGCAATTCAGTGAGTTGCTCCTACTCGATGGATTAGCTAAAAACCTCTAGCTGATCTAGTCTCAGCCAAACATTTGGGGTTGGTACTTGTCCGAATTTGATTAAAGCATAATCGCCTCGCAAGTCTAATACCTCACCTTTCGTTTCAAATAAATATTTGGGGAATCTAGCATCACTAGCTTTTGCTTCTAGACTATTCGCCAGAACGCTCGCGACGGCTCGAACTGAATCTCCTTTTTTGACTGCCATAATTTGGTGAATGGCTCGCACTGAGCGTAGCCGTTGGTGAAACCTCTCCGCAAGGAAAAGTGTGGATGGTGGATGGTGGATGGTGCCCACCAATTAGATTTTAGGATTCATATATAAACCCTAAACCCTAATCCCTAAAGCCTAGTTTAGCGTCTTCGGCTACCAAATCCAGAACTAGATCGACTGCGGCCACCACTACCAAAGCTGCGACTAGAACCACCAGATGGACGAACAGTAGGACGAGATCGGTCAGATTGACGGAGTGTGCTGCTGCCAAACCCCGATCCTGTCGATCGAGTGCGCTCAGTCCGACTAGGATTATTATTAGTCCGATTGAAATTATTGTTGTTATTCAGTCTTCCAGTTGTGCGAAGTGTGGTGCGGTTGACGACTGCTGGTGGTTGGGTATTATAGCGAGTCTGATAACTTTGGACGGCTTGCCCATAGTTATTGCCATAGCCACCATAGCCCTGCATCCCACCAGAATTGTATTGGGGCGGCATATAGTACTGTGGTCTGAAGAACATATTACTGATTACTTGTCCAGCCACTTGTCCGGCAACAGCCCCCGCAAATGGCTTCCAGAAACTAGATTCCTGGCGAACAACCACACTTTCTTTTTGTCCAGTTTGAGGATTGGTTTGGGATTGGGTGACGTTGTGAACGTACTCAACTTTGAAGTCTTCTGGCATGTGGAGCGAGACTTGTCCATTTTCGGACTTCAAAAAGGTTTTTTCTCCTGCTTTGATTTCCTCGTCAGTCAATCGGGCCATCTGAAGCTTGGTGCTGCGGTACACAGGTGGCGTACCAGCAGGTGTATTTAGGAGCATCAGGGTATATTCGCCATCAGCATCATTGTAGGTGGCTTGCTGGACGGGATACTTGCCATCAGTGATGGGTTTCTGATTGGTATTATTACTGACGTTCGATTTTTGGGCTGAGGACTGATTTTGACCCTGAGATGACCGATTCTCAACTCCAGAGCCGCAGGCGACTGAAGTGAGCGATAAGGTCAAAGCCATAAAAATTATTATTAATCGACGTAACATATAAGCTGATTTCATGACTATTGTATTCTTGATGTTAGCTAATTTTTAGATCGATCGACAATCTAAAACCTCAGGGTAGTAAGCAATCGAAGATTGGCTTAAATTAAATATTTATCTTCATCCTTTATACCGATCTTAGCCGATCGTTCGATCGCTTAAATGCCCAGTAAACCGATCTTAAGAGATCGGGTTAACCGCATGTCTACAATGGGATCAGCTCAGGGAAATTCTGGAGAACTTGGTCATCAGTAAGTTCATCACCAAATCGGGCTGGTGAAAAATGGACATAAATTGCCCGCAAACGTTCTTGATAGTGCAGATTAATTAATGACTTCAAGGCAGTTTTCATGGCAGTCATATCTGCTAAATCTGCTTCAATAGTGGGTTCTTCACCTTCTATTGCTACAGTTAACATCAAAATTAAGTTTCGAGTCGGAGTGAGTGTTAAGTTTTGATTAGGATTACTACGAGTTTCACTCAAATCTGGTTCGCTCAAATACCGTCCAGCGGAATCAGTAAATAACTCATTTGCATAGTCGCCAGCCCCACCTTCATCCCAGAATACATCACCTTCGTTGGCAGCCGATCGCCAGTAGGTATCATACTGCAATAGATTTTGGCAAATTTCTACTAGTCCCTCGCCCACAATCGTCAAATCGCCGTCGGCTTCGATCGCTTGTCTGGCTGCTTGGTTTAAGATCCCCAATAGTGGAGAAACTTCTTCGCCGCCTAAATGTAAGAAGATACGGGCGACGACAAATTGGGTTTTGCCTGTCAATTTATTAAACTGGTCGCGTAAGCTCATAAGAGTTAAGAGAAGTGTTAAGTCCATTCTAGATCACGACTCCAACTTGAAATATGCACGACGATCGATATTTAATGATTATTTAAATCCAACCTTTGTGGAGGGGAAGTCAACTAAAGGTTATTATGTTCACAATATGCGGATCGACATCAACTAAATATGGATATACTGGAGCGCGATCCACACATCGCAGCAGTCATCTTTGACCTTGATGGCGTAATTACCAATACGGTCTACTTCCATTACCTCTCATGGCAACAATTAGCGGATGAGGAGGGCATTCCGTTTGACAAGCTGACCCACGATAGTGGTATGTTGGGATTGAATCGGGAAGATGCACTGTGCTATATTTTGGGCGATCGTCAAATCGATCTAGTGCAACAACAGCGATTATTGAAGCGTAAAAATGATTGCTATCTCGAATTAATTAACGAACTTAATCAAGATCATCTGCTCCCAGGAATTGGGAATCTATTAATCGAACTCCATGCCGCTGGAGTCAAAATTGCCCTCGGCTCCTCCAGTAAGAATGCTGAACTAGTATTACGACGGCTAGGAATTAGCCAGTTGTTTGATTTTATGGCTGATGGCAATAGCGTATCACGGCTCAAACCTGCTCCAGATATCTTTCTCTATGCGGCTAAATCGATCGAAATTGAGTCATCCCAGTGTCTAGTGATCGAAGATGCTCCCGCAGGTGTGGCGGCTGCTAAATCAGCCGGAATGTGGGTGTTGGGTGTGGGGCCATTAGAGCGATTGGCACAGGCAGATCTAGTCTTACCAACCTTGGCTGGAGTTGGCTGGACAGACATTATCGCCAAGCTCAAATATTGCGGTAATTAACAAATCATTGATCGTTGATAACTTATGTCTCAAAAATTTAACATTGGCACTAATGTGCGAATAATTGCGCTACCGACACATCTAAAAACCGCAGATCCAATGCCGATGTTGCGCTCTCCTAGTGTACTTGAGCTAGGGTCGATCGGTTTGATTATTGATCGCAAACCAGGCAATTATTGGGTAGTCAAATTCGGTCAAGGTACTTTTTTGATTGAGGATCGTTACCTCGAAGTTATAAGTAGCGAGTCTACCTGAGATCGCGATACAAAAATTAGCGTTGCTTATCAATCTCATCAGTTATCCTGAAGACATAGACAAAGCAGACTCACAAGGTAAATATAAGATGACACAGACGTTTAACGGTGGAGACAATAGCAGATTCTCTGTCAGCGAAACTCCGTCAAGACGGTGGCAGAACATCGCCATCGGGACGTTGGGTTTCTGGTTGAGCGGTAGTCTGATTTTAGATTTCGTCATCATGCCGACGATGTGGGCAACAGGGATGATGGAAAGCAGTGGTTTTGCTTCAGCTAGCTATAGTATTTTTTGGATTTTTAATCGGGTCGAATTAATTTGTGCAGCAGTTGCACTGAGCAGTATTTTGGCACTAATTGAGGTATCTATACTAAATGTAGAGACCAATCGCCAGCTATTTGCAGGTGCGGTTGCAATGGTGGTAATTGCATTGAGCTATACTTTTATCCTGACTCCCCAGATGAGTGGTTTAGGGATTAACTTAGACATCTTAGCAACGAGAAACTCGATGCCAGCCGAGATGGATCAGCTGCACACGATTTACTGGATACTCGAAGCAAGTAAAATCGGCATTATGGCTATGTTGATGTCATTGTGCGATCGATCTACTGCTGCATAAATATAGAAAACAATTGGAATTAAAAATAGCCGTAGATAAATAAATTTGTCTACGGCTATTTTGTGATTAGATAAATACACTGGGTGAGATATTAAAAATCTCGCCTAACTTCTTGGCTTGTGCCTTGCTAATTTGCCGCTTACCGTTGACGATCAAAGATACTAATCCTTTAGATGGACTGAGTATTCCCACCAAGTCTACTTGTTTCATCCCTCTAAGAGTATGGATCATTTTTCCACTGATCTTTATTGTATTCGGCGTGGGTTAGAAAATATTTGAAATAGACTACCTGCTTTGCATAATTTATACCGACAATTAGGCGATATTTATTACCTTTGATATTAAATATTGTAAAGTTACCAACAGCTTCAGCATCTCGATAGTCTTCTTGAACATCAAGTAGGTCTTGCCATATTGTCAACATATTTGATTCTATGTAGCCCTTGGTACGTCATTCAAGTAAAATCCAATAAGCACTTAACTTCCTCCCCAGACTGAATATGAGTTACAGAATGGATCGCCGCGCTTACGCTCAGACATACGGGCCAACTACAGGAGATCGAGTTCGCCTCGCTGATACAGAGCTATTAATCGAAATCGAGCAGGACTTCACCACCTACGGGGATGAAGTCAAATTCGGTGGTGGGAAGGTGATTCGGGATGGGATGGGACAGTCGCCGATTGCTAATGCTGATGGTGCGGTGGATCTGGTAATTACCAATGCGGTGATTCTGGATTGGTGGGGAATCGTCAAGGCAGATGTGGGAATTAAGGATGGCAAGATTTATAAAGTAGGTAAGGCGGGGAATCCTTATATTCAGGATCGTGTCGATATTATTATCGGCCCAGGTACGGAAATTATCGCCGGAGAGGGGTCGATTTTGACTGCGGGGGGGATTGATAGCCATATCCATTTTATCTGCCCCCAACAGATTGAAGTAGCGATCGCATCAGGTATTACAACTATGATCGGAGGAGGCACGGGACCTGCCACTGGAACCAACGCCACTACATGTACGCCTGGTCCTTGGAATATCAGCCGTATGCTTCAGGCTGCCGATGCTTTTCCTATGAATATAGGCTTTTCGGGTAAAGGCAATTGCAGTCAACCCGAAGGTCTGATTGAGCAGGTCGAAGCTGGTGTTATAAAGCT
>JAJAYU010000184.1 GCA_026786125.1 Chamaesiphon sp. | reverse complement strand
GATCGCTGAAAACCACCTGTCATCCCATCAAGATCGCTAAAATCACTGGTCAATCCTGGCGGAATTAGTTGATCGTGACGATCTTGGATATCTTGATAGGTAGTCGCGACGATTTCCTTGATTGGGGTTAGCCCTTGCTTGGGTCTAGCCTGGGTCAAATTGAGGATTTGTTGCTCGGATTCATCGAGGACAATTTCCAGGGGTCGATCAGCTGCATAGCCCAATTGAGTAACTTCGGTACCTGCTTTAATTAGTTCTCGCCGGATATATTTATCCATTACCAATACGGCGAGAGAATCGATGTTTACCGCACTAACTGTCCGTTCGAGTAGTTGAATTAATTTAGCTTGCCCTCCAATTTTCTCCAGTTGATTTTGGTCGATCAACCAGTCGGTAATAGTTAGTAAATCTGTTGGCTTACCTTGACTATTTAGAGCCAAAGCTGCCTTGTAAATATCAGTGTGAGTCGGGATATAAAATGCTTCAGGCACTAACTTTTCGGCAACTCGCCCAATCGCTTCAGGATCGAGTAAGATCCCCCCTAGAATGGCTTCCTCAACTTCAATATTCTGGGGTGGAATCAGACTTGTCGATCGAAAGTTAGGTGTATCTGACATCTAGGATCTGTAGGGGCGGGTTTATACTATCAATCAAAACAAAGCTGGAAATTCACTTTAAACCCGCCCAACCGACTAGAAATGGGTAGAATTTAGTTTGTCAATTACTAGCACTATTGTACCAAAAAAGTTGTCTACATATAAAAATAGGCTGCTAGGTGCAGCCTGATTTAATTGAGCGACGCTAAAATTACTTAGAGACGACTTCGATCTCAACAGTAACCACAACTTCGGGGTGAAGTTTGAGTTCAGCTCTGTAAGTACCGATTTTGGATACATCTGGCATAGTGATGTCGCGTTTGTCGATTTCTTGTGCGGTAACACCTTTGATTACTTCCGCAACTTCGGCAGTCGTGACAGTACCAAAAATTGATTCGTTTTCACCAACTTGCTTGGAGATCGAGAATTTACCAACTTTATCGATTGCTGCTTTTTGAGTGAGCGCAACTTCTTTCAATGCCAGTAAGCGCAGGCGTTCGATTTCACGACGCTTTTCAGCTTGCTTGAGAATACCAGGAGTGACATTAGCGGCAATCTTCTGGGGAATCAGATAATTCCGAGCATAACCAGGTGCTACTTCGACTAAATCGCCATTTTTGCCCAGTTTACGGACATCTTGGGTTAAAACTAACTGTACGCGCTTTGCCATATTGATTTCTATTTAAGCTTTCTAAGTTATATTTGAGACAGTGCCACAAACCTATGATTTTATCATATAAGACCTACTCGTGTTAGGATTTGCCTGCTTAATCTTTAGACAGTCGCTATAATCTCTGGGTACTCATAAAGGGCACCCCTACAGATAAATTGTAGATATCCACAGATCTTTTCCGCTGATTCCTCCCAACTCCCAACTCCTAGATGTCTCGTTTCCAAAAGCTGCTCAATTATCTCAATCCTTACAAATGGCAGGTTGCTCAAGGTATCTTTGCCTTGTTCATTGTCAATGCTTTGAGTGTCTACATTCCGCTCTCAATTAGGACGGGAATCGATACGCTCAAAACTTCCGCTACTAGTGATTATCTCACGCAACTGGCGATCGTAATTATCGGACTGACTTCGATCATGTGGGTAGTGCGGATGACTTCCCGCATTCTGATTTTTGGGGTGGGGCGACAAGTCCAATCCACCATGAAGCAAAATATCTTTGAGCAGATTCTCCGACTGGAGCCAGGTTATTTTGCGATTACCACTGTGGGAGATCTGATCAATCGGTTTACCAGTGATGTCGAAAATATCATGCGGTTGGTGGGTTTTGCCGTCTTAAGCACAGCGAATATCGTTTTTGCTTATTCCCTAACCTTGCCTGCGATGCTGTATATTAATGTCAAGCTGACATTGATGGCATTGGCTGTATATCCGCTGATGTTGATTACAGTACAATTATTTAGCCAACAACTGCGAAATCAACAGGTAGTCGTACAGGAATCAATCTCTGATTTGAGTGAGTTGATTCAAGAAGATATGAGCGGGATTTCACTGATCAAAATCTATGCTCAGGAAGAAACTGAGCGCAAAGCCTTTCGGAAAAAGAATCAAGAATTATTTAAAGCCAATCTCAAGTTAGCCGAATCGCGCAATACAATTTTTCCGATTATTCAGGGACTAGCTTCGATTAGTTTGCTGGTATTATTATGGCAAGGTGGATTGGCAATTGCTAGTAAAGAAATTAGTGTCGGTGATTTCTTATCTCTAATTATTTATGCTCAGAATTTAATTTTTCCTACCGCACTATTAGGCTTCACAATTACTGCCTATCAGCGGGGTGAAGTCAGTATCGATCGAGTCGAAGCAGTCCTATTTGCTCAACCTAAAATTGCCGATGAGCCTACCGCCCTGTATCTAGGTACAACCCTCCAAGGTCAAATCGCTGCTCATAACTTTAGCTACACTTATCCAGGTGCCCAGACACCCGCCCTCAAGCAGCTTAACTTTACCATTAGAGCAGGTGAAACGATCGCGATCGTCGGGCCAATTGGTTCGGGAAAATCCACCCTAGCCAATGCTTTACCGCGATTGTTAGAAATACCAGAAAATAGTTTATTTGTCGATGGATACGATATTACTAGCTTGAGTTTAGATGATCTCCGCAAGGGAATTGCTTACGTCCCCCAAGAGAGCTTCTTGTTTAGTACTTCGATCGAGAATAATATCCGGTATGGCGATCCATTAGCTAGTCGCAGTACTGTCGAATCCGCCGCAAAGCTGGGACAAATTCATGGCGAAATCCTGAATTTCCCCGAACAATATGATACCGTCGTCGGCGAACGGGGCATTACCCTCTCCGGTGGACAACGCCAACGCACTGCTCTAGCTCGCGCATTGCTGCTTAACGCACCAATTTTGATTCTCGATGACGCACTATCGAGCGTAGACAATCAAACAGCTACAGCCATTCTACAAAATCTCTCCCAAGCTGGACAAAAAGCGACAGTAATATTTATTACCCATCAATTATCTGCTGCTGCGACAGCCGATCGGATTTTTGTGATGGATAAAGGCAGAATTATCCAAATCGGTACTCATCAAGAGTTAGTCAGCCAAACAGGTTTGTATCAATGGTTGTGTAGCCAAAACCAATTAGAGGAGTTGTTGCGCTAGTAGTCTGGTAGAAATATCCAGTATTCAGCCATATTCTGAATTTTTTACCAATTCTGGTAAAAAATGATACATGCTTACTTGACTAAATCTACTGAATTAACGCAAGATTTGCATCTACACTACTTTATTACTAGTCAATGTAAATCCTTATCACAAAAGTCGCAATCTTTAGAGTATTATCGTTACAGATCTAAGTTGCAAATCGAAATGATTGCAGCCGATTGCTCGAGAATTAAATCTATCCTTGCTTCAATTTCTGGTTCGGCTCATAGTATATCTTATAGCTATCGTTAAGTGTGGAAAAATCTGATTGTGAGCGAAAAGCTAGTTTATCTGACAGTTTATTTACACTTAACAAACATAATCTTTTATCTTAAAGTTATTTTGGTTGAATAAGATGAAAATTAGGTAGCATTTCGATCCAATCATCAGTGGTTAAATGAAAACTCTCGATCGACACAAACGGTTAAATTTAGTCAGGAAGATCATGAAAGCAGTTGGTGGAAAAGACCGTAAGCGACTACTATTAATCGATGATGACCCCAATCTCATTTTATTAGTCAGAGATTATTTGGAGTTTCGGGGTTATGAAGTCCTCACCGCCGACAATGGGAAGGAAGCTCTACATCTCCTGTCCCTGAGTCTCCCCGATATGATCGTCTGTGACATCATGATGCCAGAGATGGATGGCTATGCCCTAATTGAAAATGTTCGCCAAGATCCTCGCACGAGTTGGATTCCAGTCTTATTTCTCTCAGCTAGAGGGCAGAGCCAAGATCGGATCAAGGGGTTGAATCTAGGTGCTGACGTTTACATGGTGAAACCATTTGAGCCAGAAGAACTCGTCGCCCAAGTCGAGTCTTCACTCAAGCAAACCAATCGACTATTGCTACATACAGATGGTAATGACGACAACTCCTCGATCCAAGTTCCAGCTAGTGTAGAACTTACTCCCACCGAATTGAAAGTAGTTCAATTAGTCGCCAGAGGGCTTGCAAATCGGGAAATTGCGATCCAAATGAATGTCAGCCAACGCACGATCGAAAGTCACGTCTCGAATATGCTAGGTAAAACTGGACTGAGTAATCGCACGGAATTAGCACGCTGGGCGATCGAGTCGAGAATGGCGTGATGT
>JAJAYU010000183.1 GCA_026786125.1 Chamaesiphon sp. | reverse complement strand
GCACAGATCATCGCAATTTTACTAAAAAATATTATTTTGCCCAACCGAATAAATCTAGATCTGAGTCGTTGTAGCCAGTGGCTCAATCGAAATTTCTACACTATGATTAAAACTAATCCCTACAGCCTCAGCAACTTTGATTAATCGATCGAAACTAATTGCACTATAGTGATTGGCTTCATAGCGTTGAATTTGTTGCTCTTGAGTACCAATTTTTTTAGCTAAATCTTTTTGAGTCATTCCAGATGAAATCCTAGCTTTTATTAGCGCAATTGGTAGATCTGCTAGAGACTTTAGCTGTATTTTTTCTATTTGACCACTTTTTAGTTCCTCATACTCAGCAATCTCTTGTTTTAAAGCACCAATTATTTTGTTATAACTATTTGTTTGTGATAAGATTTGTCGAGGATGTAAACTAGCACTTCCAGTAACGATGTTAGCTGAGGCTTGCTCCAATTCTCTTAACTTAACTTGAGTGACTTTATACTGACGTTCATTTTGAATCATGATTTTATAATCCAGCTTATTTCATAGACACCTGGCGGTAGATAACCTAGTTCGTTGAATGGTGGCATTTATAAACCCAGCAAAAAAGGCGCGTTATAGCTGTATGATGACACGCTTTTTTTGTTTAGTCAAATACCCGATCGATTAACCCAATACCTGCTGCTCGATTTGTCTAACTACAGTTAATGCCGAATAACTCACACCCGCAGTACCTTCACCAGGATGGGTAGAGTCACCCACCATCCACAATCCCGCCACTGGAATCCGCGTCGCGAATCCAAATGGCCCAAATGTCGATACCCGCTGCCCAATCCCGCCGACGATGCCCCGTTCGCGGGCGGTATATCGCTCGAAAGTGCGGGGTGTGCCTACCTCTGTGACGATGATATTTTCTGGTGCTAGATCGAAATATTCTCCCAGTTTAGCGATCGCCACTGCTGTATACTCAGCCTTCATCAAACCATAATCAACACCCTCGCCGTACCATTTATTCGGATCGACAAATGAGGATCCAATAATTGTCGCCTTACCATCAGGGGCACGTCCATCGCCAGGATGACTAACTGAGACAAACAAAGAATTATTCTCCCCAATTATCCCATCGTAACCGTAGAGAAATTGGAGATGGGGCGGACATCCCGCTGGAATCGCGATATCCTTTACGCCCAAATAGACCACAAATGCGCCCGAAGCTTGGGGTAAACTCTTGACACGCGATCGATAGCCATCAATAGACAGCAATGGAATCGGATTGGACTTAGGAGCCGCTTCACCCAGTAATCTGACTAAATCTTGGGCGGTGACATTTGCTACTACCTCAGCGGCGGATTCTGTCCAAGTCTCACCTGTTTTTTGGTTACGGATCCTTACGCCTGTGACTCCGGCATCATCACAAGCTATCGATTCTACTGTATGCCGCATCAGTAATTTACCACCATCTCGCTCTAGAGACGCTACCAATCGATCGCTCAACACCTGCATACTCCCCTGAAGGTGATACAGTCCTTGAGGAGTTTGAGACACGCCTAGAGCCGTTGCCGCGTATAACAAAGCTGTTTCTGCTGCCGTCACCTGAGAATAGAGTTTTAACTGCAAATCGAGAAATGTCCGCAGTCTTTGATCTCCGCTCAATCCAAACCATTTCAGCGCGTCGCCAACGGTAGACAGCGTAAACGGGACAGTAATCAGCGTATCCAACCGCAACGCGCCCACTAATTGCGTCACATCCCACAAATTGCGCGGTGGCAAAATCGGATCGCGACTCTGAAACTGCCAACTAGCATCGAATAATCGTTGGAGAAATTGCCAAAAAGGTTCGCTCCCAGGAAACTGCTGTTGACGTTCAGCTTGCCACCGCTCAGGATCGCGCCAAACACTAATCGGGGTGGTTTCTCCAGGTAAAAACACTGCACAAGCCGGATCGCAGGGTACGGCTGGTGGTAACTCTATTTCTAACTCGCTGAAAATCCGGTGATGAATGCCCCCTGGTTCTAATCCTGCTACCTGAGTCGCACCCACATCAAAAGTAAATCCTTGCCGCTTAAATGTGGAAGCACAGCCCCCTGGGACGATCGCTTGATCGAATATTGTCACCTCATAGCCTCGCTTTGCCAGCAATGCCCCTGCCGTCAATCCGCCGATACCTGCACCAATAACTACAACTTTCGGAAGAGAGGACTTGGACATTTTTACAAGGGAGGAAATAATGACTGACGTTTTTATCTTAACATTTCTACATGAAGGGTGAAATGGTTGACTATTATGGTTTTGGCTAAATTACACTGCACACACTATATTGCTAATCGATCTACTAAATTGCCGTAGTTGGGTTGTCACAGGGATTCGATCGATAGTAAAGTCGTCAAGAATCTTAATTTTCGAGGATGTGACGTTAGAATGTGAGTGCTGAAGTCTTCCACTGTTATTGCTTAAATATCGTCCGAATCAAATCGCGATTTTTAACAATAATTGCAATATTCTACAAAGACAGTGGAACGATCAATGTAGATATAGATAGAAATTAGGAGAAAACAATGACTTTTACCTCAATTGCATCTAGAACATCTGCTCCAACTACTCTTAAAGCAGCAAAATTATCCAAGATTTCGATCGTAATCTCATTACTTGCGATTGTTGGTGCGACAATATTTCAGAATTTACTCTTGATGTCCGCATCCCACCCTGCGGAGCTTTCAAGTACCCAAAAACAAGCTCTAGTCAATCAGAGTGAGCTAAAAACAGTCAAGTAGTTCCATTTAAGGGTGGGCAATGCTCACCCTTGTTTGTTTTTGTTTAATTACTCGATCAATCATTATTTTAGATCTACCAAGCTACAGGTTTGGGGGGACTTCACCAACAATCCATACTCAATTCCCTGAGCCACAGCTTGATAGGATGCTTCGAGAATATTATCAGAGACACCGATTGTCGTCCAGCGATGGATTCCATTGCTGGACTCTACTAATACGCGAGTAACTGCCGAAGTTCCCGCCGCACCATCGATAATTCGCACTTTATAATCGGTCAAATAGCAATTAGTTAGTTCGGGATAAAATTGGCTTAATGCTTTGCGTAAGGCGGTATCTAGAGCTGATACAGGGCCATTGCCTTCGGCGGCGGCGAGGATATTTTGACCATCGACGGTGACTTTGACTGTAGCGAGGGAGTGGTGTTGGGTGGCAATGGAACAGTGCACCTGAAAACCCTGAATTGTAAATAGGGTGGAGGTTTGACCAAGGATTTCTCGCATCAATAGTTCAAAACTGGCTTCGGCTCCTTCAAATTGATAGCCTTGATATTCCAATTGTTTGAGCTTGGCTAAAATCTGGCGGGTGCGGGGATCTTCTTTAGTGAGTGTCAAGCCCATTTCGCTAGCTTTGATCAGGACATTGCTCAATCCCGACTGTTCGGAAATGGCAATCCGGCGTTCGTTGCCGACTTGGGTAGGGGCGATATGTTCGTAGGTGAGGGGGTTGCGTTCGACGGCGGAGACGTGGATGCCTCCTTTGTGGCTGAAGGCGCATTTCCCGACGAATGCGGCGTAGTCATTGGGGGCAACGTTGACAACTTCGCTGACAAATCTACTTACTTGAGTCAATCGGGTGAGATTTGCTTCGGTGAGGCAGGAATAGTCGAGCTTGAGCTGGAGATTGGGGATAATCGAGCAGAGGTTGGCATTGCCGCAGCGTTCGCCATAACCGTTGATTGTACCTTGTACCATTGTTACGCCACTAGTGACGGCGGCGATCGCATTTGCTACTGCTAGTTCGCAATCATTATGGGGATGGATGCCAAATTGAAGCTGTTTGGTTGGATCTACTCGATCAATCACCTCAGCCACAATTCTAGTAATATCCTGGGGTAGCGTCCCGCCATTTGTATCGCAAAATACTAGCCAATCGGCACCAGCATCGATGGCAGTTTGGAGGGTTTGAAGTGCATACTCAGGATTTGCCTTATAGCCATCAAACCAATGTTCGGCATCATAAATCACCCGTCGCCCCTGGGAAATCAGGTACTCGATCGAGTCCCGAATCATCTCCAGATTCTCGCCTAAATTAGTCTTCAAGCCCTCTGTAACGTGCAAATCCCAGGATTTACCGAAAATTGTAATCCACTTCGTCCCAGCCGCTAGAATCGCCGCCAACATTTTATCTTCCGCCGCCAATCCACCAGGGCGACGAGTCGAACAAAATGCTACTACTTCCGCCTGAGTCAGGGGTTCTAACTGCAACCGTCGGAAAAATTCGCCATCTTTAGGGTTCGCACCTGGCCAACCACCTTCAATCCACGGAATGCCCAGCTTATCAAGTTGTCTGGCAATTTTGAGTTTATCCTCTACCGCTAACGTCAAACCCTCCCGTTGTGCGCCATCACGGAGAGTTGTATCGTAGATTTGGATTTGCTTCATGGGGTTGGGAGTTGAGATTTCGTCATCGCAAATATCTCTCAACTTTAGATTTAGAGTAGTTGAGAGATATTCTAGATTAAGAGAATTGGTCTAAATCACGCCAATCGCAGTTAATCCCAGGATTGATCCTGCGCCAAGTATGTGTCCGAAACAAGTCCCACCGATCGCTTGTCCCATTGTCAAAGGACCTACGGTTGGGCCAGCTTTAACTTTAGAATTGGCGGCAGCAGCAAGACCAAGTACGTTGGCAACAATCATGACGATCCCAATTATCGGCGACCAAGCTTGGCTCATGGGTACGGCAGTAGCTAGTAATAAGGTCGAATGTAGCATTGTTTACTCCTAGAATAATTTGAATACCACCCAATTTTAAAGTATTTTATCGAGATTGATCGATTATTTTGGTAAAGAATAGTCACTAATTCGATCGATCGGATCTGAGTTGCAAACAGAAATAAGCTCGCTAGCTTGAGATTAGATTGTCCCAATATTGGTCAATCCCAGCACCATACCAACCCCAATGATATGTCCAAAACTGAACGTAGCCATTAATTCGGGCAAGGTGAACTTGGGAGCCAATGCTGGGTTGCCGTTGAGGTAGCTACTCAGCCAGAGAATTGCTACCGCAACTAAATTACAAACAATCATCACGAAGGCAGTATTAAATCCCCACGGTTCGGTGTGTGGAATAGCTGCAATAATTAAGTTGTTTAACAATGGGTTTTGCCCTGAGACGAAAATTCACATGACAATTATTAACTACTCCCTTCCCAGTGTCAAATTAGACATTTAGGGTAGTGAGTGGATGGTGGATTGTGGATTGTGAATAGTGAATAGTGGATTAGACAGTTAATATCACAGATCACTAGACAGATACATTTCTT
>JAJAYU010000182.1 GCA_026786125.1 Chamaesiphon sp. | reverse complement strand
GCTCTGGTGTAAGTTGCCAGGAGTAAGTGTCGCGCAGATAGTGTTCGACATCGGCATGGATGACGCTGGCACCTGGAGATAGTGGTGGCACTTTACCAGTGACTTTTTCAGCCTGGTCTTGGATCAGTGTCTGAGCAGTTTTGAGCTGACCTTTAATTTTTTCGACATCGAGATCGGATAAGTCCGCCCGACCCAAAATTATCCCCATTAAGGCACCTAAACCTTGTTCCAACTGGCTGGAATTTTCCCCTTTACCCATGTCCTTGACCAATCGATCGAGCTGCCCAGAGAAGCCACCAGAAAGCAGATCTTGGGGCTTGGCGGATTTGACTAAATCGATCAGTTGCTTGATGCCGCCGCCATGCTTAATCCCGCCCAAAGTACCACTCCACGATCGATCTAGTTCATCGACGATCTTTTTGACATCGCGGGGGGAGAGATCGGTGCGCTCCTTGAGGAGATTTTCAAAAGTATCCCTGCTGAGGGTGGGTAAATTATCTTTATCCACAACTTTACTCAGTTCCGAGTCTTTGAGAATTTTCTCAAATTCCGCCCGAATCCCTTGCAGATCTAGTTCGGGCGGTTTTACCTTACCAACTAAATCCTGAAAAGATGCTTGGACATCTTGGGGATCGATATATGCAGTCATTTCGCGGCGGACGGCGGCAGCGGCGGCTTCTGCTGATGAAACCAATTCCGAACCAGCCGCTTTCATCCCTAGCGCGGCTGTTGCCGTGCCAAAGACTGCCTGAAATCCTCTAGTTGCCGTATTTACCACCGAGCCAACGAGGGAACCGACAGTCGTCGAACTAATCCAGACCAAAATCGAGAAATAGGCCGCCCAAATCGATAATCCGATCGTCGCTCCCATCATTGCCGTCGGCACCAAGCTCAGCTTGACTGCCAATAAACAAGCGACAAATAGGGCGATGCTGACGGTAACTAATGTCCATACGCCAACAGCAGTACCGATCGTGTGGATCGTACTACCCGAACTATCGGATGATTTGCGATCGTCATCATTTCCCGAAAAATTCACGACTGAAATTCCTGCCGCTACTGACAAATTGGTCAATAACATCTGAAATCCGAAGGTCAGAAACAGCCCCGCAACCAATGCTGTAAAGAATTGTGGCCCTGAAAAAGCCGCGATCGTCGTCTCGCGAATCACATCGGTTTGAGCCAATAAATCAGTCCCATGACTGTAAACAAGTGATCTAATCATTAACATCGCTTTTTAATTAATTGATAGTTGATACTTCTCTTCTCCTATCGGAGACGCTTCGCGAACGAGACGCTACGCGAACGGCTACGCTCTGCTAAAGCAGACGCTACGCGAACAGTACAAGTAGTTGTTGGCGGTAGCGGAGCGTTTGCCTTAGCAATAGCCTTGACCTAGGAGCTAGGAGAATAATTGATAGTTGTTGAAAAATATTCATTTAACAAAATTCCACTGGAGTGAACTTATTGATGCCTGTTGTAATGATTCAACCAATTCTTGGTTGCTATCAAATTTCATCTGGGTGGGATAACAGGCATCTACATGGACTGTAAAATTTTCATCTACAAACGGCCAAGGGTTGACGCTCAGAGTCTGATCGGCACGTTTTAAAATATCGTGACGCTGTCCAGTCGGACCTTTAGCTATTTCGAGCAGTCTTTCTCCTTCCGGAAGCTGACGTTGACACAAGATTAGTGATAACCTGTCGCAACACTGCATCATGGCGTAGGCTTTTTCGGCATCAACCTTCTTGACTTTCAAGCTCTTTCGCCAAGCTGTCTGTAGCTCAATCTGTCGATCCACAAATTCGTCGAGTTCGGGATTTTCGCCATACTTGCCCTGACTCAAAAAAGTCATGTGCATCGAAACCAACAGTGCCACCCATCGCCCACGATAACGAGCATCGTCAACATGTTCGTATAGTGACTTAATCGATGTCGAGCCGCCTAAGGTAAAGTCAAATGGGGCACATGCTTTGGTGAGATGATTGCCTTGCCATTCGCGCTCTAGGTCATCATGATGGGCGATCGCGGCGATCGTTTCTACCAGATGAGCTGTATCATCTGGCGTTTGCCAATAGCCAGCAATTTGGGCGGCTAGCAGTGCATGAGCGCGATGATAAATAATTTCCCAGCCATTGTCGATCAGGTTCGTAATCATGATTGGATCTGTGTTCTTTTTTGTCGATCGATTCAGATTAGTTGAATTAATGGCGATAATTTGGATCGAGCCAGCAAAGTGGCAAGTTCTCGCCAGATGCAAATGTTAAATCCTGTTTGGAAAAAGGTTCTATGTCTTGCTCTTCCTCACCTTCTTGGATCCTCCCCTCGATCTCATTTTTGAGTGGATTGAATAGAGTTTCTAGATCTGTAATTTTAATTAGAGTATCAGAGCTTTTATTTTGAAGAAACATTTTAACCTCGTTATTATTATTATCTTCCACCCTCCTCAGTGGGATGGGGAGGGTGGGGGTTTAGTTAAATTGCGGCCTAGATCTCTAGGATTTTCGCTTCGATCTAGAGATGATCGTTTAATACGCCTTTTTAACCGCTGTATCTACATCATCCTTAAATGACTTAGCATTTTTCTTGACGTTGGCAAATCCCTTGCGAGTACCTTCAGAGAGATCATCTGTGGTTTCTTGAGCCGATTGACCTATGCTTTCAGCCGTATCTCCAACTCTTTCTTGAATTCCTTTGAGATCGAATTGTTTTTTAATTTGTTCGAGTGGATTGGTGTCTTTTCGCTCCAAATCCTTTGATTGTTTGATCAATCGATCGACTTTGCCATCTGCTTTAGAAGTATCGACTCGTGGGTCAGTATCACTATAGTTATTCATCCCACCGACAGGGGGCGTAATGGGCTTGTACAGCTCAGTAATTTTACCTGGTGGTGGATTCTCCAAATTTTTTGTGGAGGCGACCTCAGTACCGTTGCAAGCAGTAGTTGTAACTAAAAGTGCGATCGCTACAAAACTTAGGACAGTTTTGTAAAGTGATCTTAAATTAAAAGATCGAAGTGTGATTTTTGCCGCGTTGATTAAGTTAATCATAGTGATTGAATCTGCTAGTTGCTACAGACCGATCGTATCAAGACTCACTAACGAACTGCCAGCACCTAAAGATAGATTGCTCACTCTGTCAAAAGGTAGATAAATTAATTAAAAGTTAGTGGTACGGGGGAAAATATTGATCGCGATCGGTCTGAAAAATAACTTAAGCTGTACGCTCTAAATGAGTAAAATTATCCTCACCGGAAACTGTACTATCAATGATTAATTACCATTGATAATCTACAGAGAACTGGCGAAACTGTCTATGATTAGAACTAGGTTAGCTAAAAATTCAAACCAATTAGCAGGTCAGACATGGATATTTTTTCAAATACCGTCGCGCTGTCGCGAATGCAGTTTGCGCTGACGGCTACTTTTCACATGTTGTGGCCAGTTCTAACCACAGGGATGTCGATCTATCTAGTCATCGTCGAAGGACTGTGGATTAAGACTCGTCGCCCAGAATACTATTATCACGCTCGGTTTTGGTCAAAGCTGTTCCTCTTAAACTTTGGGATTGGGGTAGCATCTGGGCTACCGATGGAGTTTCAATTTGGCACCAACTGGGCACCCTTTTCGGAAGCTGTTGGCGATTTCTTTGGCAGTATTTTGGGCTTTGAAGCCTCGATGGCTTTCATGTTGGAAGCCGGATTCTTGGGAATTATGTTATTCGGTTGGGGTCGAGTATCGCCGCTGATTCATTATCTGGCAACCGTGATGGTGGCGTTTGGCGCGAACTTATCCACCTTCTGGATTCTGGTTGCCAACTCGTGGTTACAAACACCCGCTGGAGGTGAAATGGTCAATGGCAAATTCATTGTCAGCGATTACTTTCAAGCAATTCTCAACCCCTTCATGGTCAAGAGTGTCGCCCACATGTTTCTGGCAACATTAGAAACATCCCTGTTTGTGATCGGTGGCATCAGTGCTTGGTATATTCTCAAACAACGCCATCAAGCTTTTTTTACCCAGTCTCTCAAGATTGTACTCGCAACGGCGATCGCCGTGACACCACTGCAAATCTATGTCGGACATCTCAGCGCAGAGCAAGTCGCCCAATATCAGCCGACGAAACTAGCTGCAATGGAATCAAAGTGGGAAAGTAGTCCAGCGGGACAGCCTGCGGACTGGAGCCTACTAGCGATTCCAGACGAAGCTAATGAGCGGAACAAGTGGGAAATTACCATCCCGAATGGTTTGGGCTATATCCTCGAATTTCGCAAGAATCTGACCGTACCAGTACTCGGACTCAAAGCATGGGTAAAAACAGATCGACCAAAAATGGTCGGACTGATTTACTACTGCTTCCGGATCATGAGTGGGATTGGCTTCTTTCTCGCAGGTGTAATGCTCTGGAGTGTCTTACAGTGGCTGCTCGGCAATCTCTCACCGGAAAAAATCGAGTCGCAAAAGTGGTTTCTCCGTACCTGGATACTTGCCGCACCTTTAGGCTATATTGCCGTTGAATCAGGCTGGATTGTCCGCTGTGTCGGGCGACAACCTTGGACGCTCTACGGTCAAATTCGCACCGCTGACGCAGCTTCGCATCTGCCAGCGAGCAATGTCCTGACTTCCCTGACGTTCTTTGCCGTTGTCTATTCAGTCTTATTAGTAACGACGCTATATTTTGCCAGCAAAATCATCGGGAAAGGGCCAAATCTAGAACTACCATTACCCGGATTGGATGGTCAATTTGTCCTGAATACAGCCCCAGCCGAGTCAATACCCGATCAAAGACCAGTAGAAGCGCAGCAGTAATTAGGAGCTTTCATGGACGCATTATTACGGTTTTTGCCACAAGTTTGGTTTATTATTTTAGGCTTATTTCTATTTCTATATGTGATGCTAGATGGCTTCGATTTAGGCGTGGGGATTCTATCTCTGACTAGCTCTGATGAAGAACGTCGCAGTATTCTGATGACTAGTTTGGGTAATATTTGGGATGCTAATGAAACCTGGCTGGTGGTGATGGCTGGTGCTTTATTTGGCGCATTTCCATTAGCTTATGGGACGATTTTGACTGCCCTATATATGCCGATCTTCATTATGATTTTCGGTTTAATTTTTCGAGCGGTAGCCTTTGAATTTCGCGAGCATTCGACTCATAAGTTCTTTTGGAACTATGCGTTTGGCGCGGGTAGTTTTATTGCGGCTTTAGGTCAAGGTTTTGCACTCGGTAGCGTAATTGAAGGAATTAGTGTCGATGCTGCTGGTCATTTCACTGGTTCGACTTGGGATTGGCTCGATTGGCGATCAACTTTAGTTGCGATTACGCTAATTCAAGGCTATGTCTTGATTGGTTCTACTTACCTAATTCTCAAGACCGAAGGCGAACTACAGCAAACCCATTTTCGCACGGCTAAAATCGCTGCAATCACCACATTTATCGGTGCAGTTTTAATCACGATCGTTACGCCCATATTCTATGAAGCAGCTCGAACTCGGCTATTTAGTGCGCCACTGGTCTATGTTTTTGTGGCGATTCCAATCTTAGGATTATTACTAATTGGGTTGTTACTTACAAGTCTCGATCGACAGGAAGAAAGAACTCCATTTGTCTGGACAATTCTAATTTTCTTGCTCAGTTTTATCGGACTAGGTTTAATTGTATTTCCGTATGTTATTCCTAACCAAATCACTATTTATCAAGCCGCTGCATCTCCTAGTGCGTTGGTATTTATGCTAACTTTTGTTGGTGTGCTAATTCCGATTATGCTGTTTTATAATATTTACAACTATATTGTATTCAGAGGGAAGGTTGTAACTAGTATTGATTGAGCATGAGTAGCTAAATTATTGTAGGGGCAATTCATGAAGCGGCGCAGTTGTATGGATGGGTTTCCCGCCCATACAACTACAACAAGACAGCGAATCAAGATATTGCCCTGACAATTATCTATCTTGATTCCGTGCCTTGATTAGGTGAGCCTTCAACAGTTGTATCGTCCACAGCGGCTGACTCGGGAGCTGCACCTGGGCGAACATCTGCTTTCATATCACCTTGCCCCGTACGGCGGGTAACTGGCTCGATTGTCGTCTGCTTACCTCCAGTGGAAGCAGTCGATTTAGATTTTGCAGTCGGTGCGGCTGTTTCTTCCAGCTCGTGCAATCCAAAGTTATTGGTATTGACACCTGCATAATTCACCTTGTTAAACCGGACAATTACGGGATATTTGATGCCACTCTTGTCCATCGCAGCGACGGTACCTTCTTCCCGAAACCAGTAAGATTCAGCTCGGAGAATCCGAACTTTAGACCCACGTTCAATCATGAGATTTTCCTCAGTAATATTGAGCTAATCGATGCCAGTGATATTATCGCACAAACTGGGGATCGAACATCTACCAAAAGGTAGACTTATCTCTTACACCAGCGGCTCGCGCACGTCCTTGTCTACCTAATGATTCTACCTGGATCTACATATAGAAAGATGGTTGGACATAAAATATTGCG
>JAJAYU010000181.1 GCA_026786125.1 Chamaesiphon sp. | reverse complement strand
TTAGCAACGAGCAAAGAAATCTTCGGACACTTGAATAAAATCGATGAAGCCGCTGGAAACAATGACTACCCAGGCGCGATTCGTAACTACGGTGAAGCAATCAAAGATATTACCACTCTATTCAATTTGGCTCCTAAGGCGTAAGTATTGTTACTGCAATAACCCGTGGGTACCCATGAAGGGCACCCCTACATAATTAATCTGTAGGGGTGCCCTGTCTTATCGTTTTTATATCTCCCCCAGGAGATATAAAAACGCCGCTTCATGGGTAGCCTTTTTAACACAGATACTCACCAATTCACCAATTAAAATGTCAACCAGCATTAATATCATCGGCTGCGGCATTATTGGCGCGACAATAGCTTACGAACTGAGTCAATCGAGTGAGTGTCAAATCAATGTTTATGACTCACAACAGCCAAATCAAGCAGCTACAGGTGCAGCTCTGGGTGTCTTGATGGGCATTATTAGCCAAAAGGTTAAAGGGCGTGCTTGGAACTTCCGCAAAGAGAGCATTACTCGTTATCAAAGTCTAATTCCCGAACTAGAAAAACTCACCGGATTAAACATTCCCTACAACTCTCAGGGTATCGTCAAAATCCTCCCACCTGAAGAAGATTTGACGAAATGGGAGCAATTAGTCGCCACCCGCACAGAGCAAGAGTGGCAACTAGAACTATGGAATTCACGCAAAATCACTACCAAGCTTCCCCAAATTAATCGCCAATTTACAGGTACCGCCGTCTACTCACCCCAAGATTTACAAGTAGATCCAGTTGCCCTCACCAATGCCCTCATCGCTGCGGCGAAGAAGAATGGGGTGAAGTTTCATTTCGATCGATTGATCGAGTCTATTACGGCAGATAACCCACTGAGCTGTGATATTTCCACCCTAAATCTGCCAATAATTACCAGTGATTGGGTCATAGTTGCGGCTGGTTTAGGTTCGACGAGCTTACTCGCCCCACACGCCCCCATTGAAATTCAACCCGTGCTGGGACAAGCCTACCAAATTCGGCTACCCAAACCACTGGGAAATCCCGACTTTCAACCAGTGATTATTTCAGATGATGTGAATATTGTGCCCTGTGGCGGCAATGATTATTGGGTGGGCGCGACAGTCGAATTTCCCGTCGATGGGGTGATGGTAGCTCAACCAGAAGCTCTAGCAAAAATCAAGCAAATCGCGATCAATATTTGCCCGATGTTAGCTACTGGTGAAATTATCCGCACCTGGCAAGGATTACGCCCTCGCCCCAACCATCGTCCAGCTCCAGTGATCGATCGAGTCGGCACGAATAAACGAGTATTAGTAGCCACTGGACATTATCGCAATGGGATCCTACTTGCTCCGGCAACCGCCCGAATTATCAGCGATATGTTAGTAGTGGTTTAACTAATACTCAACAAATAGACGCATACTATCGACCATTCACCATTCACCATCCACCAACTACCCTAGATATCTAATGCTTCACTGGGAAGGGAATAGTTAGATGCCAATAATATACTTCCGCCACTCCACATGAGAGCCATTATTGACATGACTGGCAGCTTCGTAGTGGAGGCTACTATGGGGACGGCGGGGTTGATTTTTGAGCGGGAGATTAGCTTCCTTGGGCGTGCGGCTACCCTTTTTGACATTGCAGCGCATACAAGCCGTAGTCAAATTTTCCCAACTAGCGGCACCACCACGAGATCGCGGCATCACATGGTCTAATGTTAGATCATCACCCTTAACACCACAGTATTGGCAAGTGTGACCATCCCGATTGAGAATATTTCGCCGAGTGAGGGGGATTTCTCGATACGGTACTGTGACGTAGTGCCGCAGCCGAATCACCGTCGGCAGCGGAAAGTCACGGTGTAAAAATTTGCCATTATGTTCGATCGATTCTGCCTTCCCTTTGAGCATCAAGATCGCCGCACGTCGCCAACCAGTAATGTTGAGCGGCTCATAGGAAGCATTTAACACCAGCACTTTGCTCATGTCTGCTTGAGAATTGAAAACTTAATTTCCCAGATGCTAACACAGATTTCTCTGTGTAGCCTCTTGGCTCAAGCATCGATACCTAAGCTCGACTCAGCTCGGCAACATCTGCCGCTGACAATTCCCAGCCCAATGCTGCGGCATTTTGCTCCACCTGCGCGACGGTTTTCACCCCTGGGATTGGAATTACCCCAGGCTGACAAATCAACCAATTCAAGGCAATCTGAGCGGGGGTTTTAGAGTACTCTGTACCCAATCGATCGAGTTTATCAAATACTGGTTGGAGTTTCCGTAATCCAGCAGCTTGAAACCGTTTATCGAGACTCCGCGCCCCAGTCGGTAGATTGGTGGCGGTATATTTACCAGTTAGTAATCCCTGAGCTAGGGGGCTGTAAGCCAAAATTGTCACGCCCAACTCTCGCGCCGCATCCATTACCCCATTAGTCTCGATTTCGCGGGTGATTAAGGAATAACGCATTTGATTGACAGCCAACGGGACACCTCGCCGCGCTAATAATCGGTGCGCCTCGCGAAGCTGTTGAGCATTGTAGTTACTTACCCCCACTGTCTTGATCCGTCCTTGCTCGACTTCATCAGCTAGGGCATTCATCAGCCCCTCCTGATTGAGAAATGAAGGCGCGGGAAAATGAACCTGATACAAATCCATCGATGACAGCTTCAACCGTTTGAGGCTAGCAGTCACCGCATCAGCGACATCTTCCTTGCGAAATCGCCACGGCAATGGCATGTACTTACTGGCAATTTGGACATTAGCACTGGTTTCCTTAATGAATTTACCCAGCAATTCCTCAGACTCGCCCAAGCCATAAACTTCAGCAGTATCGATGAAAGTAATCCCCTGATCGATCATCGCCCGAAATGCCAGCCGTAAGTCACTTTCACCATAATCTTTGCCATAACCCCAAAATAGCGAATCACCCCATGCCCAAGTACCAAATCCCATCGAGGTAACTTCAATACCAGTAGTGCCAAGAGTCTTAGTTGCCATGTTTTAAAATAAGGAAGAAGAATATTCTCCAATTCTAACCAAAACACTAGTTCTGGATAATTTATTTGGAGCTGTCGATCGCCTAACATACTAAAGTAATTCAAAGTACCAAGCTAGCAAACTTGTAATTACCGATGTCTATGGTTCGATCGAATGATCTTGATTGGGAGCAACAACGGGCTTGGGTAGAAATTGACTTGGTTGCACTGGCACACAATGTCCGTCAGATTAAAGGTTTATTAGCACCGGATATCCAGATCATGGCGGTAGTCAAAGCTGATGCCTATGGACATGGATCGATCGATGTCGCCCGTACCCTGGCATCGGAAGGGGTTGGCTGGTTAGCCGTCGCTACTGTGAGCGAAGGAATCGAACTTAGACAAGCAGGCATAGTTGCTCCAATTCTGATTCTGGGCGGGGTAAATAGTGATATCCAGGTACAAGCGATCATCAAATGGAGACTGGAACCGACTATTTGCACGATCGCTCAAGCCACTCTAATCTCGAAAGCTATGGCTAGAATGCAACCTAGCCAATCATTGTCTGTTCAGATCAAGCTGGATACGGGTATGTCTAGATTGGGGGCAGATTGGCAGGAGGCAGTTACCTTCTTTGAAAAGGTTGTCCAGTTGCCATATCTCAAAATCAGCGGTTTATACTCCCATTTAGCCACCGCTGATGAGATCGATCACACTGTCATGGAGATGCAACTGGATCGGTTTGAGCAAGCAACAACAGCAATTAGTCATAGTGGATATTCAGTACCCCTGCTCCACCTAGCAAATTCCGCAGGGATATTGGTGAGCGATCGATTACACTACCAGTTAGTTCGACCAGGATTGATCCTGTATGGACTGTGCCCCGCTCCTCACTTGCAGTCAAACATCGATCTTCAGCCAGTCTTGAGTGTCAGAGCCAGAGTCAATCAGATTAAGGATATTACAGCGGGGACGGGGGTAAGTTATGGTTATCGGTTTATTGCCGATCGAGATTTAAGGCTTGCAGTCGTTGATATTGGCTATGCGGATGGGATTCCCCGCCGACTGTCAAATCGAATGCAGGTAGCAATTCGAGGTCAATTGGTGCCGCAGATTGGCTCGATTACGATGGATCGGATTATGCTCGATATCACTCAAGTTCCCGATCTTCACGTCGGCGAAATCGTCACAATTTTGGGACGAGACGGTGATGTCCAGATTACCGCCGATGATTGGGCAAATGAGCTAGGCACTATCTCTTGGGAGATTCTTTGTGGCTTTAAGGATCGATTACCGCGAATTAGTGGATAGTGAATGGTGGATGGTGAATATAGATTAGGTTTAAGGGCACTAATTAACTGAAAACTTCTATCGCGCTCCGATCTAAAAGTGATAGCTATAAACATCCACTATTCACACTGTGCTTAGGGTAGGCTGCCGCTAATGGCGTAAATTATGCACCACTATTCACCATTCACCATTCACTATCCACCAATTATCAAGAATTGCAAAAAATCCCAGTTTTCAGCATGGAAAATAGTGTATATGTATTTAGGTAAGTAGCATTGCAATCAATGTTAATCAATATAAAAGACAAGGAGGCGATCGCGAGTGGACGAGTCCTATCACACTTATCTCAACCGCGTGGCAAAAATGACCCTATCCGCCACCTATGAGTCTCAGGTCAAAAATATCCAAGAGTCGCCTAAGTTCAGGTTGATGGCGGATGGTAGTCGGGAACCAGTATCTTTTCCTGGGTACTCGATCATTACACCACCAGGTGCGGCAGATCCAGATAATGCTGGAGTTTATACAGATTTGGCTGCATGTCAGCAACATCTTATTAAGCAATTGGAGCCAGATCTATTGGTATTGGTAGATCCAGCTAGTTTTCACTTCACTCTAGCTGACTTAATTTGGGATAGTGCTTATCGGATGGCAATTGATACCAAGCCTGACTTTGAGAGCAAATTATTTGATCGAATTGAGGATAGTTTCAAGATCTATCAAAACTCAGTTGTGGAAACCAAGCCGATTCGGTGGCAAGTCATGGGATTGACTGTCCGACCGCGCGCGATCGAGGTAAGCTTGGTACCCAAGGATGAGCATAGTTATAACCAAATTATCGCTTTCCGACGGGCTATCTATCAAAGTTCTAGCCTAATTTCTCTAGGCATTGAGCAGCAGTACTATTTTACCGCCCATACGACATTAGCTTATTTTGGCAACGTTGATCGGGAGATCGATCGCGCCAGGTTGAGCAATACGTTACAAGAGTACAATATGCACTGGCTCGATCATCCGCAAGAAATATTATTAGCCCAAGGGCAATTGCGGAAGTTTACCGATATGTATACTTACGATCGAGAGGCACATTTTCCGGTCGTGCAATTGTAATAATATAGATAATCATCATCACAAATAATTAGTGTAGGGGTAATGTCTTGTCTCACTAAACCGTCGGGAAACCCGACGAGCGTGAGCCGCTTCATGAATTATTCTTACCCTAATTATTTGTGTGACGTTGAGAATTAGTTCCGAATCACGCGATGATGCTTAATTTGCACACCACAAGCTTCCAATCTTTGCTCCCACCCTCGCAGATTACCGATCGTCTTAGTTTCGCTAAATAACCCCGCTTTTTCTTCAGATTTAGTCAGCTTGGCAAACTTTGCATAAAGCGGATAATTCTCACTCACAAATGTCTCCTTCCGATGTAGAATTGGTGGATTGTCCTGCTCTGAATAGTCGCGAAATTTTAGACTTAAATCGCGTAAATCAATTAACATCGCCCACTGCAATGCTGGATGCGCGACAGTATCAAAATCGGGATAATAAAGAT
>JAJAYU010000180.1 GCA_026786125.1 Chamaesiphon sp. | reverse complement strand
ACTGGGAGACTGGGAGACTGTTCATGTCCAAGCCCTAACCCCTATCCTTAAATCTTCTCATCAAATAAGCTGCTGCAAAATCACCATTCGGCTGATTGGCGAGGAGATCTTCAAAATCGAAGACTTGTTGGGCTATGTCGATGCCAACTTTGTCAATTACGGCTTGACGTTCGAGTTGATTGGCATGACTGACACGAGCTTGGGCTTGCCAAATACCAGAGAAGATTTTTGTAACATTGGTATCGAGCTTGAGCTGTTCGAGCACTTCCCATTCGCCTTGATCGCACCAAATACCACCACAAGTGAGACAATGTTCTAGATAAAATGGTTCTCGGAGTGCAATCTTTCCTCTGGCCATCACACAGCCACATTCTGGGCAGGGAGCTGTTTTGGCATCTAATGAACTGGGATTGTAAGGCAGATTATAATTCTCCGTTAAGGCATCGGGGTTTGGTAGAATTTCTGCGCGTTGAGATTTCCATGTCTGATAATTGCGTCCAGAAATCCAGTCGCCTTGACACTCACGACAATGTTTTGTCAACAGCAAATCGCCGAGAATTCCATTCACTAGTTCAGATTTACATTTAGGGCAATGCATTGGTAGGTTAGTTGATAATTGATAATTGATAATTAATAGCTACTAACTAACTTTTGATTATGGCTTGGCAATATTGAAGTAGCAAATCTAGCTTATACTGGTAAGATTGGCGGCGTTGCTCGATAGTAGCGGGATTGCGAGCTGCGGCGATGAATGTAAGATCGATCGGCAGTAACCTTAATAATCGATGACTTTCGGTTAAATACGATCGCATTTTACCAGCGATCGGATCTGGTAGATTGTCTAAATCTTGCGGGATGATGTGGGATTCAAAGAATTTGATCGATCGATCGAGGCTGACTTTCAAGTCTGGAATAGAGTCAGTGGGCAAGTTGGAGAGGAGGGTAAATAATTGTTGCCACATTAAAATCTGTTCGATCGGCAGCATGAGGAATTTCGCTAGAATAGAACGTACCTGCAACTAATTTTACACTTTTGACGATCGAGCAGACACTTCACTTTAGCTCCATTGTTCCTATTCTATTCTCTTCAGCTATGATCACTCCTCTTTCTATTTCCGCTGATGATGTCGCCGATGTTGCGGTTGTGACTGCGCCTGGTACAGATACTGATGATCGAGCAACCTACAGTTGCGATATTCCTAATTGGTTGCAGCAATGTTTGGATGGAGTCCAACATCCCGATCCGGCAGTAAATAGGGACAAACAGTTAATTAAGAATGCTTTTCAATTTGCCTACGATTTACATGGCGATCAAAAGCGCAAATCGGGAGAACCCTATATCTGTCATCCCGTTGCGGTAGCTGGATTGCTGCGAGATTTAGGTGGTGGGGCAGAGATGATTGCGGCTGGATTTTTGCATGATGTAGTTGAAGACACTGAGATTACGATCGATGAAATTGGATCGAGATTTGGTCAGGAGACAGCCCATTTAGTTGAAGGGGTAACTAAGCTATCTAAATTTGAATTTTCTAGCAAGAAAGAGCAGCAGGCTGAAAATTTTCGACGGATGTTTATTGCGATGGCGCAAGATATTCGGGTGATCGTGGTTAAGTTAGCAGATCGAGTGCATAATATGCGAACTCTCGATCATTTGCGCCCCGAACGACAGCAAGCAATCTCTCAAGAAACCCGCGATATTTTTGCACCATTAGCTGACAGGTTAGGCTTAGGTAGAATCAAATGGGAATTAGAAGATCTCTCGTTTAAATATATTGAAGCTGAAGATTATCGACGGATTCAAGATCTAGTTGCCGAGAAACGGACGGCCAGAGAAGCTAGAATTGCCAACGTTACCGAGATGATCCGGCATCGACTCGATCGAGCAAATATCGAGCATATAGATGTTAGTGGTAGACCAAAACATCTCTACAGTATCTATCAAAAGATGCGCTATCAGAAAAAAGAATTTAGCGAAATTTACGATCTAACTGCGATTAGAATTATCGTCAAATCAAATCATGAGTGCTATCTAGCTCTAGCCGAAATTCATGATGCGTTTAAGCCCATTCCTGGTAGATTCAAAGACTATATCGGTTTACCAAAAAATAACCGCTATCAATCCCTCCACACCACCGTCGTCGGATTTACCGGAACGCCATTAGAAGTCCAAATTCGGACACTAGAAATGCATAACGTGGCAGAATATGGAATTGCTGCTCATTGGAAATATAAAGAAGCAGCTAAATCCGAAGTCGGTAAACCAGAAACTACCAAAGACCCAAAAGCAAGCACCACAGATAGACGCACAGAAGTTGATGAGAAATTTTCCTGGTTGCGCCAACTATTAGAATGGCAAAATGATGTCAAAGATGCGATCGAATTTGACGATCATCTCAAAGACTCCCTGCTCGAACGGGATGTCTATGTCTTCACCCCCAAAGGCGAAGTCGTCTCCCTCCGTCAAGGTTCCACCCCTGTTGATTTTGCCTATAGAATTCATACCGAAGTCGGCAATCACTGTTCTGGTGCTAAGGTGAATGATCGAATCGTACCCCTTTCCCGTACTCTCTCCAATGGCGATATCGTCGAAGTAATCACTCGCGAAAACAGCCATCCTAGCCTCGACTGGCTCAACTTCGTCGTCAGTCCAGGGGCGCGCAACCGGATTGTCCAATGGTATAAGCGATCGCATCGCGATGAAAATGTCGCCAGAGGACGGGATTCATTGGAGCGAGAGCTAGGCAAAAGTGGTCTAGAAGCCCTGCTCAAATCTGATCCCATGTTAGCAGTTGCCCAAAAGTGCAACTACATCACCGTCGAGGATTTACTCGCAGGGTTGGGATATGGCGAAATTACCCAACAAATGGTCGTCAATCGGCTCCGGGAGATCGTCAGAGATCGGGAAGCTCCTACCCCCGAATTACCACCGACAACCTTACCAAAACAGCAGCCCACAGCTCACAGTGACTTCCCGATCTTAGGGATTGAGGGACTAGTGCATCACTTGGCAGGCTGTTGTAGTCCGATTCCTGGTGAGCCAATTATTGGTTTAGTGACTCGCATCAATGGGATTTCGATTCACCGTCAGGGCTGTATTAATATCGGACAGATGGACGGGAACCGCCTTCTACCCGTCAGTTGGAATACCCAGGTAACTAAAGAAAAGCCCCGTACTTATCCAGTTAGTGTTCAACTAGAAGTACTAGATCGAGTGGGAGTACTCAAAGATGTTCTGTCCCGCTTAACCGATAATAGAATTAATGTGCGATCGGCTAATGTAATCACTCATTATGCCAAACCCGCAATTATCGATCTGTCGATCGAAGTT
>JAJAYU010000179.1 GCA_026786125.1 Chamaesiphon sp. | reverse complement strand
CCCGCATGGAACGTTCGACTTCGATCGTGAAGTCTACGTGCCCAGGTGTATCGATAATGTTGATCTTATGATCTTTCCAAGTCGTGCTGATTGCGGCGGCGGTGATGGTGATTCCACGCTCTTGTTCTTGCACCATCCAGTCGGTGGTAGCAGTTCCTTCGTGAACCTCACCGATTTTGTGGACAACCCCAGAATAATATAAAATTCTCTCGGTGGTGGTTGTTTTACCCGCATCAATGTGGGCTGCAATCCCGATGTTGCGTACTTTCTCAAACGGGACGGTACGTGGCACAATAACCTCCTTACTTGTCTGTTGCCTTAAATGAAACTAGTTAATCTTTATTAAGATTGTATACTTTTTTGGGCACTGTCGGATGAAGTGCCCGCAGATTGAGTCAAGTCGTAACGAAAACTCTAGTAACGGTAGTGAGCGAACGCTTTGTTTGCTTCTGCCATCCGGTGAGTTTCTTCGCGCTTACGAATCGCACTACCTGTCTCGTTCGCTGCATCCATCAGCTCGTTAGCCAATTTGCCTGACATCGATTTGCCAGCGCGAGAGCGAGAATAATTGATCAACCAGCGCATGGCTAGTGCTGTACCGCGATCGGCTTTGACTTCCATTGGTACTTGGTATGTCGCACCACCAACCCGACGACCTTTGACTTCCACTAGGGGAGTAGCATTTTTGACTGCTTTTTCAAAGGTTTCGAGCGGATCGGTACCGGTGCGCTCTTCGATTGTTTTCATCGCATCATAAATGATTCGATAAGCGATCGATTTCTTACCGCTCCGCATAATGCGGCGCACCATCATATTGACCAGACGGCTGTTATAGACAGCATCTGGTGGAACTGGACGTTTTGGAACTGTCGTTCTACGTGACATAACTCGAAGTTTGAATTGGTGATATGTCAGGCTTTAGGTTTTAGACTTTAGGCTTTAGGCTTTAGTTACTTGTAGGCAACTATCAACTATCAACTATCAACTATCAACTAATTCACTGACTTTACTTGCTTTAATAGAGGATTAATATAGAAATCTTCAGTGATGGTATGAATTACCGATCGCAACGAGACTAGAGATTACCAATTTATCTCGATTTTAGCAATTGTCTAAAATTGGGCTGAATATCTTGAAGATATCCAAACACAACTATAGGCAGACACCCTCAGCATGGGAGTGTTTGCAACGTAACTAGGTATGGTTTTTATGTAAGCTTACAAATATAATTGACGCACTCTTCAACATTAGAGTAATCGAGATGTGAGACTTACTTAGCTGCTTTAGGACGTTTGGTTCCATATTTGGAACGACCTTGCTTGCGATCTTTGACACCAGCAGTATCTAGAGTACCGCGAATAATGTGATACCGGACTCCAGGTAAATCTTTTACCCGACCGCCACGAATCATCACCACAGAGTGTTCTTGGAGGTTGTGACCAATCCCAGGAATGTATGCTGTGACTTCAAATCCAGAAGTTAGCCGTACCCGCGCTACTTTACGTAGAGCTGAGTTAGGTTTTTTTGGTGTAGTTGTGTAGACACGAGTACACACACCACGACGCTGAGGACATTCCTTCAGTGCGGGTGACTTAGTTTTGACTTTATAGTCTTCGCGAGCTTTGCGAATTAGCTGTTGGATGGTTGGCATGTGTTAGAAATTTTTGCAGTCACCTAGCGGTTCCAACTGTTGACAAATTACCATTCTACGATGATTTGTTTCCGCCTGTCAATCAAAAAATATATTTCAATTCTCTAAAAGCTTTCACTTGCAATGGTTGTTACTTGTATTTGATCGCTTGTGTAGTGTCCTGTTGCTGAGTACGCTTGTCGCCACCGATGAGCAAGACAATCAATGTGGACTCGATCAGATCGAGCATAAGTTAGAATAGTTAGTCCATCGGTTGCCAATATTTATGACTGCACTCACTGCTAACTTAATTGAAATCTTTTCGGCAATTCAGGGTGAGGGGATAAATGTCGGCACCAGACAGATCTTTGTCCGGTTTGGTGGTTGCGATTTGCGCTGTCATTATTGCGATAGCGAACATACCTGGCAAAAGCAAACGACTTGTTCGATCGAGCAAACACCTGGAGCGCGTGATTTTACGACTCATCATAACCCGATCGAGTCATCCCAGCTCCTGACCTGGATTAAGCAACAAAACCAGCCGCAGCTCCACGACAGTATCAGTATCACTGGCGGCGAACCGCTTTTACACGCGCCATTTCTCGCCCAATTTTTGCCCCAAGTTAAGGAATTAACTCAGATCCCGATCTATCTGGAAACAGGGGGACATCGCCCTAAACAGTTGGTTCAAGTTTTGCCATACCTAGATTTGGTAGGAATGGATATTAAGTTACCCAGTGTCAGCGGCGAGACTCACTGGGAGGAACATCGAGAATTTTTGCAACTGTGCAAAAATGCGGGTGTTGATGTGTTCGTGAAAATTATTATTTCTCAGACTACTAATCCGGCTGAACTTCGACAAGCAGCTCAGCTAGTGGCAGATGTGAGCGATCGAATCATCGTGTTCCTGCAACCGATGACAGCATTAGCCCAACCCCACACAAATGCAGCTTTAACAGCTCCAACACCCGAACAGGTATTGACTTGGCAAGCTGTGATGAAAGAGTATCTACCGCAGATTCGGGTGATTCCGCAGACGCATAAAATGATTGGACAGTTATAATTTACTAGCTATTAGCTAGCCAATTAAAAAGTGGTGAAAGATTTGTGTACAATGTGAGCGGCGATTCTCCACGGAGAGGCTAAGCCAACGAATCGATGCTCAACATTATCAAACTTAAGTAGATTGTTATGAATCCATGATATTGGGAATATGCTAGGTAAGCTGTTTTAAGTTGGTTTGGGGCTGTAGCTCAGTTGGATAGAGCGATCGCCTCCTAAGCGATAGGCCGTGGGTTCGATCCCCGCTAGTCCCGTTGTCTGTATCGATAAATTGTGGTAACTTGAGCCTAGCATTTACTAGGATCAATCTAGTTCCTAAATTTATCCTTTCCAAGCTCATTGCAGCATGGCACAACATCACACTATCTCTCGATTACCTTTACCTCCTACCAAAAAGCGTCGCAGTCGTCATCGTTGGCAATTGTGGAAGCTGCTCTTACTACTATCGCCCATCCTTTTGTTGATCGGGTGGATTGGTTATCGAGAGGTGGAGAATACCTGGGTTCAACCTCAAGCCATTTTTGTCTTGGGTGGTGAAGAGGAGCGAGAAATCTTTGGGGCAAAATTTGCTCATGCTCATCCAAATCTACCTGTGTGGATTTCTAGTGGCGCACCACCAAAATACGCTAAAAAGGTTTTTAAGAAGGCTGGTGTATCGGCTGATAATTTACATCTAGACTATCAAGCGATCGATACTGTTACCAATTTTACAACCCTAGTCGATCAATTTAAGTCCAAGGGCATTACTAGTGTTTATCTCGTTACTTCTGACGATCATCTGCCGCGAGCGAGAATAATTGGTGAAATTGTATTTGGGAGCAAAGGGATCAAAGTTAAACCGATAACTTTTGAGAGTAGTAGAGATCCAGAGCCAGTCCAGAAAACTGTCAGAGATGGATTTAGATCTGTGCTGTGGTTGATGACTGGATATGCGGGTGGTAAATGAATGGTGGATGGTGGATGGTGAAGATTGGGATTGTTGGAATTGGCTTAATTGGCGCGTCTCTCGGCTGGGATTTTAGGCAAATGGGGCATCAAGTTGTTGGCGTTAGTCGTCAACAAGCTACTTGTGAAATTGCTGAGCGGGAGGGTATTTGCGATCGAGCTAGTTGCAATTTGGCTAGTTTAAAAGATACTGAAATTATTTTTATCTGTACCCCAATTGCGGCAATTGTCCCCACAGTTGAGCTATTAGTTACCCATCTTCATTCCGATACAATTATTACTGATGCTGGCTCTGTGAAGGGAGCAGTTGTCGATCGAGCCACTCAATTATGGCCGAATTTTGTGGGTGGACACCCGATGGCGGGAAACTCTGAAAGCGGGATTGCTGCCTTTGAAAAGGGGCTATTCAATCACCGACCTTATGTTTTGACTCCGACACCTGAAACTGCCCCTGTAGCCCTGGAAAGAGTGGCTGAGTTGGTACGATCGCTAAACTGTATTCTTCATTATGCTACTCCTGCTCAACACGATCTCGCGGTTGCTTGGATTTCACATTTGCCGATTATGGTGAGTGCGAGTTTGATTAGTGCTTGCTTGCATGAAGCTGATCCAATAATTCTTGATTTTGCTAAAAAATTTGCTAGTACAGGATTTCAAGATACTAGTCGGGTGGGTGGTGGTAATCCTGAAATGGGGATGATGATGGCAGAATATAATCAGGCAGCAATCTTAGGATCATTGTATCAATATCGCGATCAATTAGATAGTATCATTGGATCGATAGAATCAAAACAATGGCTGGAAATAAAAGATTTATTGGCTGTAAACCAATCTGTTCGCTCTGATTTTATCAACTGTTCAACGATGGAGAAAGATGGAGAATCTAATCGAATAAAAGATAAATAAATAAATAAACAATCAATTCAATTAAATACCATAAAAATCTTCATCTAGAATTTGATCTATCGAAAAGGGACAAATCAGAGGATATTCACTTTCCGCTGGTATCTGCACCCCGAATTTAGCTAAATTCCCTTCTTTAATCGCTAACTTGCGGCTAGTATGATAAGCCTTTTCTACCGTCTCTAATAATAAACTTTTAAGTGAAGGTGTATCTGCCAAGTTATCTAGAACTCGCTGCCGATGTTCGAGTACAGAACTATACCAGCTTCCTTTCATTGTGTCAGGTACATCATTTTGGACTAACAATTTGAGTAAATGTGCTAGCAAAATTGTCAGGTTACTTTTGAGAGCATTTTTTTCCGCTCGACCCAAATCAACCAACTCCTCAATCAAGTGTTCGACATCCAATGATCCAAATTCACGATTTTTTAACTGCTGAATCGTTTGGTCGATCCATAACTGCAAATCACGTTCGTATAAATTATTAGCCATACTATTTAATCTCGATATTTTAATCCGAGAACTTATTTAAAAAAAGACCGTTCGATTTGAACGGTCTTGATTAAAATCAAATCAAATCAAATGTTATTTGATAAACAACATTTCTTGATAAGTAGGCAATGGCCACATATCATCAGCGACTTCACCTTCCAATCCATCAGCATATTTGCGTACTTCATCCATTAACGGACGAACAGTTTTGACCAAATATTGCATATGTGCTTCGGTAGAATCGAAATCATGACTACTTAATGCTAATGCTAACTTGCTAACTGAATCCATCATTGACTTAGTTAATGTCGCGACAGTTTGGGCACTTTCTATATCAAAATCAACACCGATTTCTTTGAGTCCAGCAACAGTAGTTGCGAGATCAGTCAGATAGCGAGTTGCGGCTGGATAAATCATGGTTTTAGCAATACTAATCACTAGTTTAGCTTCAACTTCGATCGATAGAATATACTGCTCGGAGTAAGTTTCATAGCGACTGGCTAACTCAACTGGAGATAGAATTCCCATGCCTTGGAATAGGCTGATGATTTCTGGCTCATTCAGTACAGGCAGCGCGTCTGGAGTTGTCCGCAAGTTGCGTAAACCGCGTTCTTCGACAGCCATTTTGTGCCACTCTTCAGAGTAACCATTGCCATTGAATACAACTGCACCGTGGTTGTCGATGACTTCTTTGAGTACAGCTTCGATTGCTTTATTTAGATCTGTGCCTTTAGCGATTTCACCCTCTAATTTATCAGCCATCCAGGTGAGGGAATCAGCGAGGATCGTATTCATTGCCACTAATGGCCCTGCTACCGATTGCGCCGAACCAACTGCCCGAAACTCAAATCGGTTGCCAGTAAAAGCGAATGGTGAAGTGCGGTTGCGATCTCCTGCATCTTTTGGCAGTATTGGTAAGGTATCGACCCCAATGTTCATCATCCCTTTGTCAGTGGAGCCTTTTAATGCGCCCTGCTTAATTTGGTCGAAGACATCTTGGAGCTGAGAACCCAGATACACCGACATAATTGCTGGAGGAGCTTCATTGGCACCCAAACGATGGTCATTACTCGCGGTTGCAATCACTGCCCGTAATAGTGGTCCAAATTTATGAACGCCACGAATTACCGCGCCACAGAAGACGAGGAATTGAGCATTGGAGTGAGGATTGTCCCCTGGCTCGAGCAAGTTACCCTGGGTCGCATTCCCAACTGACCAGTTAACGTGCTTACCAGAACCATTAATGCCAGCGAATGGTTTCTCATGTAATAAACACATGAAGCCATGCTTTTTGGCAGTAGTTTTCAGAATTGTCATGATCAATTGCTGATGGTCAGTCGCAACGTTAGCCGCTTCATGGTACGGTGCGATTTCAAATTGGCCAGGCGCGACTTCGTTGTGACGAGTTTTCGCGGGAATGCCCAGGCGGTAGAGTCTTTCCTCTACGTCTTGCATATAGACCTGAACACGCTCTGGAATCGCCCCAAAGTAGTGATCGTCAAATTGTTGACCTTTTGCTGGTGGTTTCCCAAACAGGGTTCTACCTGCCAATAATAGGTCAGGACGGCTATTGGCAAAATTGGTGTCAACCAAGAAGTACTCTTGCTCTGCACCACAACTGGAGTTAACTGGCGCGATATTAGTATTACCAAGAATTTTCAAGACGCGGGTGGCTGCCTTGTTCATCGCCGCGTTGGAGCGCAACAAGGGCGTTTTCTTGTCTAGAGCTTCCCCAGTCCAAGAGACAAAGGCAGTCGGAATACATAGGGTGGAACCATTGTCGGTTTCCATGATAAAGGCGGGACTAGTTACATCCCACGCCGTATAACCACGAGCTTCAAAGGTAGAACGGATCCCCCCATTTGGGAAAGAGGAACCATCGGGTTCACCTTGGACTAGCAGTTTGCCAGCAAATTCTGAGATTACGGTACCATCACTTTGAACAGAAACAAACCCGTCATGCTTTTCAGCCGTACCATTAGTCAGGGGATAAAAGACGTGAGCGTAATAAAGTGCACCTTTAGAAATCGCCCAATCTTTCATCGCTACAGCGACAGAATCAGCGATGGAGATATTTAGCGGTTCACCAGTTTGGATTGTCTTCTTAACCGATTTAAATACATCCTTGGGCAGACTTTCTTGCATCTTGGCTAAGGTGAAGACATCTGATGCCCACAGATCTTCCAACCGTTTTGATGCCTTAGGCGGCATTAGCTCACGGTTGGTGATTTGATAAATTGCTTGCATCCGGGATTCATTTCCACTCACAGCTTTTTTCTCTCCTATTTCTGATACTAATAAATAATAATTGCGATCGGGATCTAAAAATAGATAGATATGATACCGATCTATAGTGATAGTTGTGGCTTCGACAATGTTTTGCTTGTGGAGCAAAAAGTATGTGATTGTAGTTAAAAGCTGAAATCACGATATCTTCTGATCGGGATCTTACTAATGGAATCTATCAAGTCTATTTGGCCATTTAAGTTAAGTCACTGACTTGGTTTGAGATATTACCTTATAATAGCGTGAGATCTAGTGATTTTCTGGCAAAATTGATCGAGTCTACCAGAGAAGCTCCGATAGGTTGCCAAATTTTGGCGATGTATCAAGAATAACCAGATAGTTGATTAAATTCAGTTATGATGGGAAATGTGACCAAGATCGTTACTCTAACTTCTCGCCACAACTAAATCATTCATTTTTTTGGCATCGTCTTCAAATGAGTATCTCCTCACCCATATCCGCCAACGATACTTCTGTTTGGGCTAATCTCAAACAAGCAATTTCAGCTAGTTCGGGGTTTCAGCATTGGGTATCACAACTGACAGTTACAGAACAAACAGATCTCAATCTTGATGCCCGCGTCCAACGGTACCTGCGCGAAACTCTAGAGACATTGGCGTATTAAATATCATTGAGCAACACAAAACCCGAATTTGCTAAAAATTCGGGTTTTTGGCACAACTTTAAATCTCAACTGAAAATACTATCAAAGAACTCGATCGATTCTTGCAATGATGCAATGAAAATATCGATTTCAGCTTTGGTATTGTAGAAATGCAAGCTCGCTCTTGCTGTAGATTGAGCCTTGATAAAACGGTGTAATGGCTGGGTACAATGGTGTCCAGCTCGAATTGCAATCCCTGATTGATCGAGCATCGTCGAAAGATCGTGAGGATGGACATCACCACAAGTAAAGGCAGCTAGTGCCGCACGTTCTTTGGGTTGTTTAGGGCCATAAATTCTCACTTGAGGTAGTTGAACTAACTTTTCCATTAAGTAAGTCGTTAATTCGGTTTCATAAGCATGAATTTTATCCATCCCAATGTTCGTTAAATAATCTACCGCAGCACCCAACCCAATCGCTTCGGCAATGGCTGGCGTACCTGCTTCAAACTTGTGCGGTAGATCTGCATAAGTGGCATTTTCCAAAAATACATCGGCGATCATTTCACCACCACCCAGAAAAGGTGGCATCGATCGCATCAAATTTAGCTTACCATACAAGAAGCCAATCCCCGTTGGGCCACACATCTTGTGTCCTGATACCGCCATCCAATCGCAATCCAAATCTTGAACATCGATCGGCATGTGCGGTACACTCTGACAGGCATCAATCAATACTTTGGCACCATATTGATGCGCTAAAGCAGCAATTTCTTTCACTGGATTAATACAGCCCAATGTATTAGAAACATGGACAATCGATACTAGCTTCGTCTTATCATTTAATAGTGATTGATAGTGCCCAAAATCAAAATCTTCATCTGGTGTAAGCTGCACAAATTTTAGCCGAGCACCTGTTTTTTGGGCGACTAATTGCCACGGAATCAAGTTGCTATGATGTTCCATCACCGACAGGATGATCTCATCACCTCGTTGGAGATTGCTCAAGCCCCAACTATATGCAACTAAGTTAATTGCTTCAGTTGCATTTCGCGTGTAAATAATCTCTTGAGAAGAAGCAGCATTAACAAACTTAGCGATCTTTTCTCTCGCACCCTCATAAGCATCTGTTGCTTCACCACTGAGGGTATGCACGCCGCGATGAACATTAGAGTTGTAGTGACTGTAATAATGATCCAGTGCGTGAATCACCGTATGGGGCTTTTGAGAAGTTGCCCCACTATCTAGATAAACTAGTGGCTTACCATGTACCTCTCGATGGAGAATCGGAAAGTCGGCTCGCACAGTATCAGCAAGAGATTGAGGCTTGTGAATTCCTGATTTGGTTTGAATGAATGTCATATTCTCCGCTGTGCCTGTAATATTTTGGATCAGTCGCTGGATTCTGCTTCCTTTAGTCATTTCTTGCCAATATTTAGCTAGCTTTGAATGCTTTCACTGCTACTGCTAGTTTCTCTCGCACTGAAGCCACGGGAATTCGATCGATAATCTCTACAGCAAAAGCGTTAATTAGTAATATTTTAGCTGTTTCAACATCCAAACCCCGACTCTGAAGATAAAAAATTTCATCGTCTTCTAACTGGCTCACCGTTGCACCGTGGGAACATTTGACATTATCAGCCGTGATTTCGAGTTGGGGCTTGGTATCAATCCGAGCGGTGGGTGACAGCAGTAGATTTCGATTCAATTGCCCAGCATTGGTTTGTTGAGCAGCTTGGGGCACGAACACTTTACCATTGAAAATAGCATGGGCGCGATCGTCTACGATACACTTGTGCAATTGATTCGTCGTACCGTGAGGCTTGGTGAGGGCAATAGTACTATGAGTATCTGATTCCTGCTCTCCATTCACCATCGCTAAACCATTGAGGTTGGTTTCTGTCTGTGCGCCGATTTGGAAAATTTCCCAATTATGGCGCGAGAGTTTCGAGCCAAGATCGATCGAGTTGCCCGCATAGGAACTATGCTGAGACTGGGAAACCGCCGTCTTGCCGATATGAATCGCGGTAATATCCTCATCTTGGATGCGGGTATGATTGAGTTTGGCAGTATCGCCGAGCCAGATTTCGGTAACGCTATTACTAAAATAGGGGTGATTAGGAATTGAAGTGTGTAGATATTCCTGAACTAAAGTCGCACTACTCCCCGCTTCCATCACAATCAGAGTCCGCGGTTGAATCGCCACCGCTGCATCATCGACAGTCGCAATAAATAAGAGCTGAATCGGCGACTCATAAGAACTATCTTTAGTCAGCCACACCACCGCAGCGTCATTAATTCCCGCCGTATTAATCGCCGTGAAAACCTCTTCACCTCCAGGCTGTTTACCTAGATAATTTGTCACCGCCAACCCTGCATCGATAGCGGCTGCTATATTCCCGACGAATACCCCCGTAGGTAAATTCGCAATGCTGGAATATTCAGCCGCGTAGATCCCATTAACAAACACCAAACGGCTGTCAGGAGCCTCTGGAATGACTAAACCGTTAATATTAACAGGGGGGAGTTGTTGATTCGGTGCAGCGAATGTCTGCGCCAACAGCGGAGCTAAATTCGTAAATCGCCATTCCTCGTTTTTGTTGGTGGGAATAGTTTCTTCCTGGAGATATGCAGCCGCTTGGGTGCGGATATCTTGAAGCTGGGGGTTAGCTGGAGGCGTGAGTGGGATTAGTTGAGTAAGAGTTGCTGTCATATTAGATAAAGAAACAAATAAAAAGAGAATTTACCAAAGGATAATTTATAGAGACAAGGATCTGTAGGGGTGGGTGTCTTGTCGTTTTTTTATTCGGGGGGAACCCCCGTTGGCGGAGCCTCTCCCCCACGAGATATAAAAACGCCGCTTTATGCAATTAATATCGTTAGCAATTGGGATTTTAAACGAACCCACCCACCGCACTAACTATTAACAGATTGTTAACCAACATTGCATTCACTTGTGGGTTAGGGCAGGTTTGTTTGATCGCTGCTAGGATGTAGCGAGAAACCTAACATAAACCTGCCCCTACAGATCTTCTACACGTTTGCTGTTTCTGGCTCCGTTACCCAGTCATAACCTTTCGCTTCCAATTCCAGCGCAAGCTCCTTCCCGCCACTAGTCAATATTTGTCCATTCGCCATCACATGGACAAAATCAGGAATAATATAATCGAGCAACCGCTGATAATGGGTAATTACCAACATCGAATTATCTTTGTTCGACAACTGATTCACCCCATTAGCCACAATTTTCAGCGCGTCAATATCCAATCCCGAATCAGTCTCGTCGAGGATCGCTAAACTAGGTTGCAGAATCGCCATCTGAAGAATTTCATTCCGCTTCTTCTCACCACCAGAGAAACCCTCATTCACGCTGCGACTCAGAAATGTAGGATTCATTTTGACGATATCTAATTTTGCTTGAATCAATTCATCAAAATCAAATACATCTAGTTCTTCCAATCCCAAATGTTTCTGGCGAGAATTATAAGCAACACGGAGGAAGTCGAGATTACTTACACCAGGAATTTCCAGAGGATATTGGAACGCGAGAAATACACCAGAGCGTGCGCGATCTTGAGGTTCTAAGTCAAATAAGTTCTCACCTTTATAGGTAACTGTTCCACCCGTGACTGTATATGCGGGATGTCCGGCTAATACTTTAGATAATGTACTTTTACCAGAGCCATTTGGCCCCATAATTGCATGAATTTCGCCAGCTTTGATTTCGAGGTTCACGCCGTTTAATATCTGTGTATCATCAACGTTTGCGGTAAGATTCTCGATCGACAGGATAACCGGTCTATTCGGATTAATCATAATTTAGATTGATTTAATTGAGTTTTAATAATATTCGATCTCGTTGGACTAGCTTCTCATCATACCATCGTGAAATATATATTCACATTCGATCTTATCCCACCTTCAACCAGCCAAAGACATCGCCAGCCGTTAATTTAACGGATCGAGTAAATTCAGGTACGATTAATTCAGCTTCGAGTATATCTACCACTTGGACTTGTCGATTCGGTTGATAAACTAAGATCATCTTCTCAGCAGGATCGATTAACCATCCCACTTCAGTACCATGATCTAAACAATGAAGAATATTTTTAATTACTTTAGTCGTACTTTGGTCGGGAGATAAGATTTCAATTGTCCAATCAGGTGCAGTTGACACCACATTGGCAACCTCACCATCATCATCTTTGGGAATATTTTTATTCTTCAACACAACTACATCAGGAACGATCGACCTGCCTCCAAAAGTGCATCTTAGTTCTGATAGTGCTATACCTATATTCGATTCTAATAAAAGTGAATTAATGAATATAAGTAGCTTGGTCTGAATTACGCTATGTTTTCCTTGAGGCATTGGCTTTTGAACTACCTTTCCATCAATATATTCACTCGCAGGTTTAGTTGCTGGGAGATCCAGAAAGCTTTCTAATGTGAGATTTTTTACAGATGTTGCAACCATTTTAAAACGTTAATTGTGTAGGGTGGGCACTGCCCACATTTAGATCTTGCTCGAATTCAATTAGCTGTCAATACTGGTTATTGGTGGGCAGTGCCCACCCTACTATTATCTACTATTATCCAAGATAGGCTGTTACCATTACAGCATCGAATTTTTCATCTTGATCGTGATGATTGATTGATACCCTATTAAATCCAGCCCCGATCAGTAAATCTCTTACTGCTTCTGGATCGTACAATTTAAAGTTGTGTTGAGTAAATGGCAAGTCTTTCATCTTATCAGCCGATCGAATCCCAATCACTAACCTACCATTACTTTTCATCACTCGTCTAATCTCTCGTAAACCAACTAGTGGAGCTTCCCAAAAGTAAATCGTATTCACAGTACAAATCTTATCGAATATATTGTCATCGAATGGTAGTTGATTAACATTAGCAAATTCGATCGATACTTTACCAGATTTGATCGATCTTCTGAATTTCTGCTTTGCTGTCTCTACCATCGGCTGAGAAAAATCAACACCATAGATTTTACCCATGTCGATTAGTTTCAACATTTCCTTGATCGTCGCCCCACCACCAAACCCAACATCCAAGACTCGATCGGCTTGTTGAATATCTAGCCCTTTAACTGCGAGATGATTAATTTTCTCATTCCCTTTATTGAGTAAATCCGTCATGAAAACCTTACCAAATATTCCAGATGGTTGGCGAAGTTGTGCGGCTAAAAATCTTTTGGGAACAAGTGAGAATATTATCGATCTCATAACAGAAAATAATAATTTTACAGGGTGGGTAATTCCCACCCTATGCATTAACTATCTAGAATTAACCGACAGTACCTTCCAGTTTCAGACTCAACAATCTGTCAGCTTCAACAGCAAATTCCATCGGCAGTTGATTAAAGACATCCTTGCAGAAACCACTAATCATCATCGAGATCGCATCCTCTTGGGAAATCCCCCGTTGAGCGAAGAAGAATAATTGATCCTCACCAATCTTAGAAGTAGATGCTTCGTGTTCGACTTTAGCGGTTTGATTTTGAACTTGGATGTAGGGGAAAGTATTCGCCTGCGCTCTGTCGCCAATTAGCATCGAGTCACAT